>NZ_JBNPJU010000064.1:0-110312 GCF_050312575.1 Pseudomonas sp. R11F
ATCAACGATGCTTGCGGTGGATGACACACCGCTATCGGGAGCAAGCCCCCTCCCACAGGGGATTTTCTGTGTGCTGGGGGTTGTATGATGAGGTGGCCGGAAGTTGGAGCTCAGTCGGCGAGGAGCATCGGCGGGAGCGTGCCGAGGAGGGACACCGCCGCCACCGCTGCTACGCCCAGTAACCACTCCAGCATCACACTGGCCTTCAAGCTGTCCAGGCGTTCCTCACAGCGCTCGATACGCAGGCGGTTCAACAGCGCCAGTGCCAACATGCCCAGCACCAGCAGCACCTTGATCAACAGAATCAGGGCAAAACCATTGAACAACGGCGTGGGCCATAGCTGCCCGGTGAGCACGCGCACATTGATCAGCCCCGTCACCAGCAACCCGCTGACCAAGCCATAACCCACGCCGCTGAAGCGCTTGAGGATGGTTGCCAGCGCATCCTCTCGCTGGTGCCTGAGGACCAACACCAGCAGCAATAAGCCACCGAGCCAGGCGCCGACGCACACCAGGTGTACCACCTGGTTGAGGATCAGCAGTTGCCCGCTCAATCCATTGAGCATGGCGCCATGGCCCACTGGTGCCAGCGTGACCAGCAGCAGGGTGATCAACGGCAGGCGCAAGGCCGGCCAGGGTTTGACCAGCGCGATCACCAGCAGCAGGTTCAACAGCAGATGCCAGGCCCACACTTGGCCAAAGAAGGTTTTGCCCAGCACCAACTGCACGGTCGCCGGTTGCAGCGCCGCGCTCCAACTGCCGGCCATGCTGGCGGTGATCAACAACAACCAGGCCACGCCGGAACACAGCGCCAAGCCGGCGAGCACGCGGGTGATGTGCAGCAGGTGCCGGTCAAGTGCCGGTTGCCGTTCAGTGCCTGACAACCAGGGCCTGAAGGCACAGGCCCCGAACATCAACAGCACGACGATGAAGTGCACAAAGCGGCACAGCACCAGCAGTGTCGCCATGAATTATTGGCCGACCTTGAAGCTGTATTCGCCGTTGCTCTTGTGCGTGTCGACCGACACCGCGTTCCACACTACTCGATAGTTGCCGGCGGCCAGCGGTGCGGCAGGCGTGACGACCAGGGTCTTCTTATCGGCGTCGGGGGTTTCCAGGCCCTTGATCGCGACTTCGGTGCCGTCCTTGCTCAGCGACACCTTGGTGAAGACGGCTTCGACGCCTTCGCTGAACGTCAGGCGCAGGTCGGCAGGCGCCGCGACGGTGCTGTCGGCCGCAGGCGTCGAGCTCTTGAGGTGGGCATGCGCAAACGCGGCCGAGGCGCCCAGCAGCGATGCGAGCAGGGCGACGGTGGTCAGGGCTTTCTTGATCAACATTGTTCGATACCTTCAGGTTAGGAAGTCGGTAGAGCCATATGCAGCAAGGGAAAGGGTTTGCCTTCGCCATCCAGCGGCGAGCGTGCGACCTGGATGAAGCCATAGTGCAGATAAAACCCCACGGCCTGTGGGTTTTGTTCGTTGACGTCTACCGTCAGGGTGTCATGGCGCGCACGCGCGTGGTCGAGCAATTGCCGGCCGATGCCTTGGCCACGGCGGTCGGGTTCGATAAACAGCATCTCGACGTTATGCCCGCCGGTGCCGATGAAACCGGCGATACCCTGCGGGTCTTCATACACCCACACATCCAGGGCAGGCATGGGCAAATAGGTGTCGCGCACCAGGGGCAGCAGACGTTGGATGTCGTCCTCTGGCAGGAAGTCATGGGTGGCGCGTACCGAGCGTTCCCACAGTGCGCCGAGCACGGGGTCGTCAGTGGCGACACGAGGTCGGATAGTCATGATCTGGGTCCTTGATCGGGAGAGCGATGCTAACCAATCCGTTTTCCAGGGGAAAGGTTCGCGTCAGAAGTTTCATTGTGGTGTGTCGCCGCGCCCTGGAGCCGATGGTAGTCTTGAGGCCATGTTGTTGTCAGGGAGCCCTTATGGGCAATCACAAGATCGGAATTCGTCGAGTCAACGTCGAAAAAATCCTATTGGCGGCGGAAAAAGTCTTCGCGGTGAAAGGTTATGGCAGCACCGCCATGGCCGACATCGCCGAAGAAGTGCAATTGCCGCGCTCCAACCTGCATTACTACTTCACCACCAAGAGCGAACTGTACAGCGCGGTGCTGTTCGACCTGCTGGACGTGTGGAAACAGGACGCCCTGAGCTTCGAAACCTTCGACGATCCGCGTGTGGTGTTGAGCAGCTACATCCGCGCCAAGATGCAGCGCTCGCGCACGCGGCCCTATGGGTCGAAAGTCTGGGCCAACGAAATCATCCACGGCGCGCCGACCCTGGGCCAGGCGCTGGATGAAAGCCTGTACGACTGGGCCAAGATGAAGGAAGCGAAAATTCGCCAATGGGTGGAAGACAAACGCATCCTGCCGGTGGAGCCGTCGAGCCTGCTGTATATGATCTGGGCATCGACCCAGCACTATGCGGACTTTGATCATCAGGTGACGATTCTGAATGATCACCAGCCGCTGTCGGACATGCAGTTCGAGAAGGCCATTCAGACGGTGACCAGTGTGATTCTGCGGGGGATTGGGTTGGAACCTTGAGGTTTGTGTTGTGAGTGGTGGCCTCATCGGGAGCAAGCCCCCTCCCACAAATGACCGCATTCACCTGGAGGCATGCAATCAACTGTGGGAGGGGGCTTGCTCCCGATAGCGGCCTGAAGCCCTACACCGCCTCCCGGTAGGGGTTGCGCGGATCCTGCGTCCAATTCAAAAACGGCTTGCCCGTCTCCATCGGCACCATCTCGATACAATCCGCCACCGGGCAGGTGATCTGGCACAGGTTGCAGCCCACGCACTCATCATCGATCACGCTGTATTGATGCGTGCCATCCGCCTGTTTCACACTCGCGATCGCCTGGTGCGAGGTATCTTCACAGGCTATGTGACAACGCCCGCAGCCGATACACGCCGCCTGATCGATCTTGGCGATGACCTGGTAATTGATGTCCAGGTACTTCCAATCCGTGGTATTGCCCACCGCCCGCCCGGAAAAATCCTGCAGGCTGGTGTAGCCCTGGCTGTCCATCCAACGGGACAGCCCATCCTTCATCTCGTCCACAATCCGAAACCCATGCAACATCGCCGCCGTGCACACCTGCACCGCGCCGCACCCCAGCGCGACGAATTCGGCGGCATCGCGCCAGTTGCCGATGCCGCCAATGCCGCAGATCGGCAGGCCCTGGGTCTGCGGGTCACGGGCGATTTCCGCGACCATGTTCAAGGCAATCGGCTTGACCGCCGAACCGCAATACCCGCCGTGGGTGCTCTGGGTGCCGACCACCGGCAGGGCGACCATGCGTTCCAGGTCGACACTGGTGATGGAGTTGATGGTGTTGATCAGCGAGACCGCGTCCGCACCGCCGCGATAGGCCGCCCGCGCCGCCACACGAATGTCGGTGATATTCGGCGTGAGCTTGACGATCACCGGCAGCGAGCAGTACGTCTTGCACCAGCGCGTGACTTGTTCGACATACTCCGGCACCTGGCCTACCGCTGCGCCCATGCCGCGTTCGGGCATGCCGTGGGGGCAGCCGAAATTCAGCTCGATACCGTCGCAGCCGGTGGCCTCCACCAAGGGCAGGATGTTTTTCCACGACTGTTCGACGCAGGGCACCATCAGCGACACGATCAGCGCACGGTCCGGCCAGTCCTTTTTGACCTGGGTGATTTCCCGCAGGTTGATCTCCAGGGAACGGTCGGTGATCAGCTCGATATTGTTGATGCCCAGCACTTCACGATTGGCGCCGTAGTGGGCCGAGTAGCGTGACGACACATTGACCGCCGCCGGGTCTTCCCCCAGGGTTTTCCACACCACGCCGCCCCAGCCGGCCTCGAAGGCGCGGACCACGTTGTAGGCTTTGTCGGTGGGCGGTGCGGAGGCCAGCCAGAAGGGGTTGGAAGCCTTGATACCGGCGAACACAATCGAAAGATCGGCCATTACGCAGCCTCCACGTTCAGCATGAGTTGGGTGTGCATGGCCTCGGCGGCCAGCTTGCCGTGTTGCACCGCCTGCACGGTGAGGTCCTGGCCGAGGCTGACGCAATCGCCGCCGGCATAGACGCCTGGAATACTGGTGCGCAACTGCTCGTCGACGAAGATCCGCTCGCCGACGCGGTGCAGTTGCTGGGCCAGCGGGTCGTGCAGGGCGGCGTTGTCGAAGCCCTGGCCGATGGCCTTGAAGATGGCGTCGGCGGCCAATTCGAAGGTTTCGCCGGTGGCGTGCAGACGCCCATTTTCCATGTGCGTGCGCAGAAAGCGCATGCCGCGCACACGACCGTGATCATCCAGCAGCACGGCTTCGGGCTGGGCCCAGGTCAGCAGGCGCACCTGATTGGCCTTGGCGATGTCCTGCTCATGCTGGGTTGCGCCCATGTCCGCCAGGCCACGGCGGTACACCAGGTTCACATCGCGGGCACCCAGGCGGGCCATTTGCACGGCCATGTCGATGGCGGTGTTGCCGGCGCCGAGCACGATGCAGCGGTCGGCCAGGGGCAGTTGGGTGAGGTCCTCGGCCTGGCGCAGCTCGCGGATGTAGTCGGTGGCGGCCAGCAGGCCGGGAGCCTCTTCGTGGGGCAGACCGAGTTGTTTGCTGGCGGCCAGGCCGAGGCCGAGGAACACCGCGTCAAATTGCTGGTGCAGCTCGCTCAAGGTCAGGTTATCGCCCAGGCGCTGGCCGTGGCGAATCTCGATACCGCCGATCTGCAGCAGGAAATCCAACTCCTTTTGCGCAAAGTCATCCACCAACTTGTATTTGGCGATGCCGTATTCATTCAGCCCGCCGGCTTTTTCCCGCGCCTCGAAAATCACCACGTCATGCCCGTGCAAGGCAGCGCGATGGGCGCAGGCCAGCCCCGCAGGCCCGGCGCCGACCACCGCGATGCGTTTGCCGGTGGACGCGGCGCGCTGGAACGGGTGTTCGCTGAAGTGCGCATTGTCGATCGCGTAGCGTTGCAACAGGCCGATCAGCACCGGGGCGCATTCCTCGGCGTGGTTGCGCACGCAGGCTTGCTGGCACAGGATTTCGGTGGGGCACACCCTAGCGCAACTGCCGCCGAGGATGTTGGCCGAGAGGATTCTCTGCGCCGCACCCTGCACGTTATCGGTGTGGATATTGCGGATGAACGAGGGGATATCGATCTCGCTGGGGCACGCATTCACGCACGGCGCGTCGTAGCAATACAGGCAACGCGAGGCTTCCAGTTGGGCTTGACGACGGTTGAGGGGCGGCGCCAGGTCGCTGAAATGGCTGGCCAGCGTTGCGCCGTCTTCTTGGGGGTGGGGGAGGTGGGTCAGGGTCTGGATCACGGGGTTGGCCTCACGGTTTTGTGGGTTGCCTCTGGCGGGCATTGTTGCTGCCTGTACTGGCCTCATCGGGAGCAAGCCCGCTCCCACAGTCGACTGTGGGAGCGGGCTTGCTCGCGAATGCGCGCTCAGCGGTTCACGGCCACCGGCCTGGAATGCTCAGCCCGTTTGCTCAACTGCTCGAACACCGGCGGATACGCCGGCCGCTCCACATACCGCCCGGCGCCGCGTTCGGCGCGCAGGTCGCCATCGGCCCAGACCAGCTTGCCCTGGCTGATGGTGTGGCTCGGCACACCGCGTACGGTCTTGCCTTCGAAGATGTTGAAGTCGACATTCTGGTGGTGGGTCTTGGCGGAAATGGTCCGTGTGCCCTGCGGGTCCCACAGCACCAGGTCGGCATCCGCACCCACCCGGATCGCGCCCTTGCGCGGGTAGAGGTTGAAGATCTTCGCGGTGTTGGTGGAGGTCAGCGCGACGAAATCCTGCATCGACAGGCGCCCGGTGTTGACGCCCTCATCCCACAGCAACGCCATGCGGTCTTCGATACCGGCGGTGCCGTTGGGGATCTTGCTGAAGTCGTCACGGCCGGCGGCTTTTTGTTCGGCGCAGAAGCAGCAATGGTCGGTGGCGGTGGTGTGCAGGTTGCCCGATTGCAGCCCGTGCCACAGCGCCTCCTGATGCCCGCGTGGGCGGAACGGCGGGCTCATCACGTAGCCGGCGGCGGTTTGCCAGTCGGGGTGCTGGTAGACGCTGTCGTCCAGCAGCAGGTGGCCGGCGAGGACCTCGCCATACACCGGCTGGCCCTTGCCACGGGCGTAGGTGATTTCGTCGAGGGCTTCCTGGGTCGATACGTGCACCAGGTACAACGGCGTGCCCAGGGTCTCGGCGATACGGATTGCGCGGCTGGCCGCTTCACCCTCCACCTGGGACGGCCGCGACAGCGGGTGTGCTTCCGGCCCGGTGATGCCCTGGGCCATCAGCTTGCGTTGCAGGTGATACACCAGCTCGCCGTTTTCCGCATGCACAGTGGGCACCGCGCCCAGTTCCAGGCAGCGTTCGAAGCTGGCGACCAGCGTGTCATCGGCCGCCATGATCGCGTTCTTGTAGGCCATGAAGTGCTTGAAGCTGTTGATGCCGTGATGGCTGACCAGTTCGGCCATTTCCTCGCGCACCTGCTCGCTCCACCAGGTGATCGCAACGTGAAAACCGTAGTCGGCCGCGGACTTCTGTGCCCAGCCGCGCCACTGGTGAAAGGCTTCAAGCAATGACTGCTGGGGGTTGGGAATCACAAAGTCGATGATCGAGGTGGTGCCCCCTGCCAGGCCCGCCGCCGTGCCAGTGAAAAAATCTTCGCTGGCCACGGTGCCCATGAAGGGCAGTTGCATATGGGTATGAGGGTCGATGCCGCCAGGCATCAAGTACTGGCCGCTGCCGTCGAGTATTTCAGTGCCGGCGGGAATATCCAGCTGAGTCCCTATGGCCCGGATTAGACCGTCTGCGCATAAAACATCGGCGCGGTAACTTTCATCATGGGTAATAACGGTGGCGCCACGGATCAACAGCGACATGTCGAGTTCCTCACAGGCTTGACCGGCTTGTGCCAGTTCTAAGTGTTGTAATGCTGCTTTCCGATGCTCGGTTAATTCTTGTCATCGGTGACAGGAATAGAAACTAGCCCGAGATTTTCGATTGGGCAAGAAGATTTTTTATAAGCTTATATCGTCTTTAATATATTGATTTATAAGGATAAAAAATAAAAATCACCAAAATGTAGCGATGTCTCACCATTTTGACGCACTTGACAGGTTCTTAAATTGAGCAACATTTCTTATTGCAAATCAGACGCTTGAGAGATGCCTCTTGACGGGGCCGGTAAATAAAAATAATTGTGTTGCACCAGATTGAGTCCTGACGGTTCGGGCAACTTCCACGTTATTTAGCCTGAGTAGCGCGGCGAGTGCCTGAGGCTCAATCGGAAAGTTGATAAACATCAGTACGTTATATAAGCGGTGTGGGTTCGAGGTGGGCGGTCGGCACGGTTATTGAGTGCAATGGCGGCTGGCCGGACCCGTGATGTCATGTTGTTAACGCGGTACTCCGGCCACCCAGGTTCAAACCCTGGGTGAGCAACAATAATTCGAAAAAACCGTGGAGCGGCCATGCAACAGAACAGATCGCAAGTCATTGAACGCAACGGCCTGTACGAACTCGACGCCGGCCCCGACGTCCTCGACAGCCCTCGCTACAACCACGACATGGCACCGACCAAGGTGCATGAACGCACCTGGAACAAATGGCACATCACCGCGCTGTGGGTCGGCATGTCGATCTGCGTGCCGACCTACACCCTGGGCGGGGTACTGACGGCCTACTTCGGGCTGACGGTGGGCGAGGCGCTGATGGCGATCTTGCTGGCCAATATCGTGGTGCTGATCCCGCTGACCCTTAACGCGTTTCCCGGCACGAAGTACGGCATTCCCTTTCCGGTGTTGTTGCGTTCGTCCTTCGGCATTCTCGGCTCCAATGTGCCGTGCCTGATCCGGGCGCTGGTGGCGTGCGGTTGGTTCGGGATCCAGACGATGTTTGGCGGGCTGGCGATCCACCTGTTCCTGGGCTCGATTTTCGAGGGCTGGAAGTCCCTGGGCGGCACTGGCGAAGTGATCGGCTTCATGATCTTCTGGACCCTGAACCTGTGGGTGGTATTGCGTGGCGCCGAATCGATCAAGCGCCTGGAAACCCTGTCGGCACCGTTGCTGGTGGCGGTGGGGATCGGTCTGCTGGTGTGGGCGATGCCGAATGTGTCGCTCAGCGAGCTCATGGCCATCCCACCCAAGCGCCCTGAAGGCGCGAGCCTCACCGGTTACTTCATGGCCGGGCTCACTGCGATGGTGGGTTTCTGGGCCACGTTGTCGCTGAATATTCCCGACTTCAGCCGCTACGCCAGGAGCCAGAAGGACCAGATCCTGGGGCAGATTTTCGGCCTGCCGCTGACCATGTTCCTGTTTGCCGCCCTCGGCGTGATCATGACAGCCGCGTCGGTCAAGCTGGTGGGTGTCAGCGTGTCCGACCCGGTGAGCCTGATCGGGCATATCCAGAGCCCGGTGTGGGTTGCGATTGCCATGGCGTTGATCATTATCGCGACGTTGTCCACCAACACGGCGGCGAACATCGTGTCGCCCACCAATGACTTTCAGAACATTGCGCCCAAGCTGATCAACCGCACCACCGCCGTGATCTTGACTGGCTTGGTGGGGCTGGCATTGATGGGCCACGAGTTGCTGAAAAAGCTCGGGCTGATTGTTTCCGATGTGAGCCTGGAGACCGTCTATTCCAACTGGTTGCTCGGCTATTCAAGCCTGCTGGGGCCTATCGCCGGGATCATGGTGGTGGACTACTTCATCACCCGCAAACAGCAATTGGACCTCGCCGGCCTGTACCGCGATGACATTTACCCTGCTTGGAACTGGAGTGGCTTTATCGCCTTCGGCGTGCCGGTGGTGCTGACCTTGCTGTCGCTGGGCAGCGACGCGTTCAGTTGGTTCTACAGCTACGGCTGGTTTACCGGTTCGGCACTGGGCGGTGTGTTGTATTACGGCCTGAATGCCAAGCGCGGCATCAGCCCGGTCACGGCCAAATCCTCGTTGTGAGAGGTTGAAATGCAATTCAAATGTGGGAGCGGGCTTGCTCGCGATGAGGCCGCGTCAGTCGCTGCAAATGTCGTCTGGAAGAGCGCGTTCGCGAGCAAGCCCGCTCCCACATTTTTGGCCTCATTCCATGACTGGAATCGGGTCAACCCATAAGAAATGTAGCCTGAGGAGATCCCCCATGAACGCTGTGACGGACGTTCTGCAATCCACCCATCAGCACATCAACCGCGACCGCTTGTGGCAGTCCCTGATGGACCTGGCCAGGCTCGGCGCCACGCCCAAGGGCGGCGTATGCCGCCTGGCCCTGACCGACCTCGATCGCAAGGCCCGCGATCTGTTCGTGCAGTGGTGCGAGGAGGCGGGTTGCACGGTCACCATCGACGGCATCGGCAATATCTTCGCGCGCCGCCCCGGGCGCAATCCCAACCTGCCACCGGTAATGACCGGTAGCCATATCGACACCCAGCCCACCGGGGGCAAGTTCGACGGTTGCTTTGGCGTGCTGGCCGGCGTGGAAGTGCTGCGCACGCTCAATGACCTGAAGCTGGAAACCGAGGCCCCGCTGGAAGTGGTGGTGTGGACCAACGAAGAAGGCTCGCGTTTTCCACCGTGCATGATGGGCTCCGGGGTGTTCGCCGAGAAATTCACCTTGGCCGATACCCTGGCCAGGGTCGATGCGGAGGGGGTCAGCGTGGGCGATGCGTTGAATGCGATCGGCTACGCGGGAGCACGTCCGGTCAGCGGGCACAAAGTCGGCGCGTATTTCGAGGCGCATATCGAGCAAGGGCCGATTCTCGAGGACGAGAAAAAAACCATCGGTGTGGTGCTGGGGGCATTGGGGCAGAAGTGGTTCGACCTGAAACTGCGCGGCGTTGAAGCCCATGCGGGACCGACGCCGATGCACCTGCGCAAGGATGCTTTGGTCGGCGCGGCAGCGGTAGTGGCGGCGGTGAATGCAGCGGCGTTGGGGCACCAGCCCCATGCGTGTGGAACCGTGGGTTGCCTGCAAGCCTATCCTGGCTCGCGCAACGTCATTCCGGGTGAAGTACGCATGACCCTGGACTTCCGCCATCTGGAGCCGGCGCGGCTGGATTCGATGATTGCCCAAGTGCGCAAGGTGATCGATGAGACCTGTGCCAAACATGGCCTGAGCTTCGAGATGGAGCCTACGGCGGATTTCCCCGCGCTGTATTTCGACCAGGGCTGCGTCAAGGCTGTGCGCGACGCGGCCAATGGCCTGGGCCTGTCGAACATGGACATCGTCAGCGGGGCAGGGCACGACGCGATTTTCGTCGCTGAACTCGGCCCGGCAGGGATGATCTTCGTGCCGTGTGAAGGCGGCATCAGCCACAACGAAATCGAAAACGCCACCCCGGATGATCTGGCGGCAGGCTGTGCAGTCTTGTTGCGCGCAATGGTTGCTGCTTCAGCCGCCATCGCCAGCGGCAGACTCGCTGCCTGAAAAGCAGTTGAGGAAGGTGGGTGGGGGGCGAGCCCTAATGCCAGTCAGTTAATAAGCGACAGAGCGGACGATGGATAACCTGTGGGAGGGGGCTTGCTCCCGATAGGCCGCGCAGCGGCCTCAAAAATGGGCCTGCTACGCAGTCCATCGGGAGCAAGCCCCCTCCCACATTGGACTCACACTGCGCAATGTTTGGCGCTATATCCAGATTGCGTCCCATAGCGGATAGTCACCTATGCGCTTCACCAACCCCGCTCGCAGCGGGTTGGCCACCACGTATCTGGCCATTTTTACCAAGTCGTCCTCCTTGCGCAGCGCCCGGTCATGGAAGCCTTCCTGCCAGAGCCGTCCCTTGCGCCCACTCGCACCGTTGACGGTTCGCGTACTTCTGGATTTCACCTGGCACATCAGATCCGCCAGCGAGCCTTTTTTCAGCTCGAGCAAGCAATGGAAATGGTCCGGCATGACGACCCAGGCCATGGAGTTCGCCAGCCCTTTGTATTGGGCCAGCCGAAATTGCCAGACCACCAGGCGGCCGAGGTGGAAGTCGCTGAATAGGGGTAGGCGTTCGTGGGTTTTGGTGGTGATGAGATAGATGCGGTTCGGTTCGCTGAAACGACCGATACGCAGGCGGTGTGAAGCGGGTAGATCTGCCATTCCCTGGGCCTCTCTAGATGGGTTTAGAGAGGCTAGATTGGGGAGTGAGAGGCTGATGGGCAGGGGTTTGGCAGGATGTGTCCAGGCGGACGCTATCGGGAGCAAGCCCCCTCCCACATTGGCTCTGCGGCGTGCATACATAATGTGTCTGGTCGTAGGACCAGTGTGGGAGGGGGCTTGCTCCCGATAGCGGTCGTCAGCTCATGCGTCAGGTTGCCATCCACCCCCCAATGCCGTGACCAACCCCACGCTCGCCTGTAACTGCCGTGTCTGCACCGCCTGCAAGGTTCTCTGCGCCTGCAGTGCGGCGGTTTGTGCAGTCACCACATCCAGATAACTCACCGCCCCGGCCTGATAGCTGTTCATCGCCAGAGACTCGGTATGCTGCGCCGCATCCGCCGCCGCCTGTTCATCCTGTGCCTCCTGTTGCAAATCCCTTAGCTGCGCCAGGTTATCTTCCACCTCCCGCACGGCCTTCAACACCTGGCTGCGGTATTGCGCAGAGGCTTCTTCAAACTCGGCTTTGGCCTGGCGCTCATTGGCGCTCAAGCGTCCGCCATCAAAGATCGGCAGGTTTACCAACGGCCCCAGCGCCCAGTAACGGTTGCCGGCCGACAGCAGGTTGCCGACGCCTTGGGTCTGCCCGCCAATCAAGCCGGTCAGGCTGAAATCCGGATACCAGGCCGCCTTGGCCACGCCAATATTGGCATTGGCGGCAAACACTCGGCGTTCCGCCGCCGCGATGTCGGGGCGACGTTGCAGCAGTTGGCTCGGCAGTTGTGAAGGCATTCCTGGCAAAGCGATCAGTTGCTGACTTGCCGGCAAGGTGAAGTCGCTGGCCGCTACGCCGACCAATTCGCCGATGGCATGTTCGGTCAGGTTGCGTTGCCCACGCACTTCATCCCATTGTGCCTTGGCTTCGGCCAGTTGGTTTTGGGCGCGGGTCAGGTCCAGCTCAGAAGCAATCTGACCTTCATAGCGGCTACGGGTCAGTTGCAATGCCTGGCTGAAATCATCCAGCGAGCGGTTGAGGATCCGCGCTTGCGCATCCAGCCCATTGAGTTGCACATACAGGGTCGCCAACTGGTGTTGCAGGCTCAGGCGTGCCACCGCCAGGTCGTCCCCGGACGCCTGCGCCTGGGCATCCCCGGCGGCGACCTGATTACGGATCTTGCCCCATAGGTCCAGGTCGTAGCTCAGGGCAAACCCTGCGCTATTGCTGTTGTACACCGACGGCTGCGTGGCGCCGCGCAGTGGCCGTGAATCCGACTGGCGCTGACGCAAGGTTTGTGCGCTGGCGGTGATCTGCGGGAACAGCCCTGCGTGCAGTTGGCTGGCGTAGGCCTGGGACGCATCGAAGTGTGCCAGCGCCGCAGCCAGGTCCGGGTTGGCCTTGAGCAGTTGTTGTTGCAGGTCATTGAGGCGCGCGTCGTGGTAGAGCTTCCACCACTGGGGAGCCAGGCGATCGGACGGTTGCGCGCTGCGCCACGGACCGTCGCTGGTCTGTTCACGGTAACCGGCCGGCAGGTCCACCGCTGGCACCTGGTAGGCGGGGGCCATCGAGCAGCCTTGCAGCATCAGCAGCATTAATGCGGCGAGGGGTTTAAGCCTTGGGCGCATGCGCACCTCCGGAGGCATCGGCCAGTTGTACCGGGTCACCTTCGCGCAGGGCGTCGGGTGGGTTGTCGACCACGCGGTCGGCGGGTTTCAAACCTTGGTCGACGACCAGGCGCTCGCCGAGGTCGAGGCCGATGTGGATGTCCCGCAGGTGCACGTGGTTCTGCGCATCCAGCACCGCGACTTGGGTGCCTTGGGCGCGAAAGATCAACGCGCTGGCCGGAATGCTGACGCCGTGGGTGTCTGCCGGAATCGGCAGGGTGGCTTCGGCATAGTCACCCGGCAGCAACTCGCCCTTGGGGTTGTCGGCGACGAACTGGGCGAGCAGGGTGCCGGAGCGGCGATCGATGGCGGTGGAGTCGCCGATCAGGCGCGCCTTGAAGTGCTCGCCGGGGTGTTCGGGCACCGTCAGCTTGGCTTCGAGACCCGGGCGGATCACCGCCGCATAGTTCTGTGGCACCGGCACGTAGAGGCGCAACTGATGCGTGTCGGCGATATCGAACAGTTCCGGGTCGCTGTCGGTATCGGCCTTGATCAACTGGCCGATATCGGTGTTGCGTGCGGTGATGGTGCCGGTGAAGGGCGCGCGCAGGGTCTTGTAGCTCTCCAGCGCCGACAGGCGTGCGTAATCGGCAGCCGCAGCTTCAGCATTGGCTTTGGCGGCGGCGGCGTTGGAGGTTTTTTCATCGGCCTCCTGGCGCGACACCGAGTGGCTGGCCAGCAGGTTTTGCCAGCGTGTGGCGGTGGTTTGCGCCAGGCGTGCATCAGCCTGTTGCTGAATCAGCCGGGCGTGGGCTTGTGCCACTTGCTGATCAAGGTCCGGGCTGTCGATTTCGGCGAGCACCTGGCCAGCTTTCACCGGGCTGCCGATGTCGACTTTCCAGTCCTTCAAGTAGCCGCTGACCCGGGCGTGGATCGGTGCCTTGCTCCAGGCTTCCAGGTGCGCGGGCAAACGCAGGGTATCGCCGGCGGCGTTCTGTTGGGGTTGGAACACCATCACCTGTGGGATGGCGGCGGTTTCCGTCCAGGCGGTAACCGATTGCTCGTGCAGTGTGCGGGCGTGCAGGCCGTTGGCGACCAACAGGGCGGCCACAGTCAGGCCGCCGACACCCATGAGCATCAAGCGCTTGCGCGAGGGTTTGTGATCAGACGACATGTGAAGTTTCTCCAGCAACAGCGCGAGTAGAGTGACGACCGTGGACCAGGCTGAAGACCACGGGAACAAACAACAAAGTGGCAGTGGTGGCGAGGATCAAGCCGCCGATCACCGCCCGGCCCAGAGGCGCGTTCTGCTCTTCGGAAAGGGCCAGCGGCAACATGCCGATGATCATCGCCAGGGCGGTCATGCACACCGGGCGAAAGCGTGTGTAGCCGGCTTCCAGCGCAGCCTTTAGCGCATCGCCATGTTCGGCCAGGCGTTCGCGGCAGAAGCTCACCACCAGGATCGAGTTGGCGGTGGCCACGCCCATGCACAGGATGGCGCCGGTGAGCGCCGGCACCGACAGCGAGGTGCCGCTGAGGAACAGCATCCACACGATGCCCGCCAAGGCAGCCGGCAGGGCGGTGATAATCACGAACGGGTCGACCCACGACTGGAAGTTGACCACGATCAGCAGGTAGATCAGCACGACCGCACCGAGCAGGCCGAAGCTCAAACCGCTGAAGGCTTCGTGCAACGCGTCGATTTGCCCATGCAGGCTGATCACCGCGCCTTTGGGGCGCATGGAGGCGGTGTCGTCGAGCACTTTTTGCACGTCACGGGCCACGCCCCCCAGGTCACGGCCTTGCACGTTGGCGTACAGGTCCAGGGTCGGTTGGATATTGTAGTGAGTCACCACCGCCGGGCTTTGCACGCGGGAGATGGTTGCCACGCCGCCGAGGATTTGCGACTGGCCATCAGCCCCTGTGACCGGCAGCGCTTCCAGTGACGGCAAGCTGTCCAGGCGGTATTGCGGCGTTGCAGCGACGATGGAGTACGACACGCCGTTCGCCGGGTTCAGCCAGAAGGTCGGCGCGGTTTGCGAGCTGCCCGCGAGGGAGGCGACCATGCTGTTGGTCACGTCCTTCTCGGTAATCCCCAGGCCATTGGCACGCATGCGGTCGACGTTGACTTGCAGCGACGGGTAGCCGGTGGACTGCTGGATACGCAAGTCGGCGATGCCTGGAATGTGCGACAGGTGACGTTCCAGTTCCACGGCGTAGGCGCGGTTTTCTGCATCGCTGCGCCCGGAGATTTTCACATCCAGTGGTGCGGGGGCGCCGAAGTTGAGGATCTGGCTGCTGATATCGGCCGGCAGGAACGCGAAGTGGCTGCCGGGGAAACTCTGCGGCAAGACTTCACGCAGTTTTTTCACGTAGTCGGCGGTGGGCGCATGGTCTTTTTTCAGGCTGACCTGGATGTCGCCATCCTGCGGACCGATAGTGCCGCTGCTGCTGTAGGCCATGTCGATGCCGCTCAGCGGAATGCCGATGTTGTCGACGATGGTGTCCAGTTCTTGCGCCGGGATCACTTCGCGAATCCGCGCTTCAATGCGGTCGAACGCCGCCGCGCTTTCTTCGATACGCGTGCCCAGCGGCAAGCGTACGTGCAGGGCCAGGGCGCCGGCGTCGGTGGCCGGAAAGAAATCCTGGCCCAGGCTCGGCAGCAGCAGGAACGAGGCGAGCACGCACGCCAGGAAACCTGCGATAAAGCGTTTGCGGTTGCCCAGCGCCAAGGTCAGCAGGCCGTGGTAGGTGTCGCGGATGTTCGAGAAGTGACGCTCGAAGCCTTGCTGAAAATTCAGCACCGATTGCAGCAGGCGATTGCGCGTTTTCTGGTGCTGCTCGCCCTCGTGGTGGTTGATGAATGCATCTTCCGGGTGATGCCCCGCGCCTTGTTCCGGCGTATGTGGCTTGAGCAGGAACATCGCCAGGGTCGGCACCAGCGTGCGCGAGAGGATGAACGAGCTGGCCATGGCAAAGATCACCGCCAGGGCCATCGGCCGGAACAGGTAGCCGGCAATCCCGTTCAGCAGGAACATCGGCACGAACACGATGCAGATACACAGCAGCGAGACGAATGCCGGGCCGACGATCTGCGCGGCGCCGTCGAGGATCGCGGTTTTCACCGCCTTGCCTTGTTCCAGGTGCCAGTTGATGTTCTCGATGGTCACCGTGGCGTCGTCCACCAGGATCCCGACCGCCAACGCCAACCCGCCGAGGGTCATCACGTTGAGGGTTTGCCCGCTGACAGCCAGCAGCGCGATGGCTGATAGCACCGCCAGGGGGATCGAGGCGGCAATGATCAGGGTGGAGCGCCAACTGCCGAGGAACAGCAGGATCATTGCACTGGTCAGCAGCGCGGCGATGATGCCTTCCTGGGCTACGCTACCGACCGATTGCTTGACGAACACCGAGGCGTCACCGAGCAGCGAGGTCTTCAGCGAAGGTGGCAGGGTTTCGTTGATGCGCGGCAGCATCTGGCGAATACCGTCGATGATCGACAGGGTGGAAATGCTGCCGTTTTTCAGTGCCGGCATCAGTACGGCGCGGTGGCCGTCGACCCGCACGATGTTGGTCTGCGGTGGCGAGCCGTCACGCACGTGGGCGACTTGGCCGATGGTGATCAGCGCGCCGTCGACGGTCTTGATCGGCAGGTCGTTGAGCTCATCGATGGCCTTGGGGCTGTTGTTGAGCAGAATCGTGTATTCATTGGGGCCGAGCTTGGCGGTGCCCACCGGGATGATCTGGTTTTGCAGCGCCAGGGCATTGCCCACGTCCTGCGCCGACAGGCCTTTGGCGGCGAGTGCCTGGGGGTCGAGGTCGAGGGTGATCTGCCGCTGCTTGCCGCCCATGGGGGTAGGCATGGCCAGGCCGGGCAGGGCACTTAAAGGCAGGCGAATGTTGTTCTGCACCAGGTCGCGGATCTTGGCTTCCGAGAGGCTGGGGCTGGAGAACGCCATTTGCAGGATCGGCACCGTGGAGGCGCTGTAGTTGAGGATCAGTGGCGGCGTGATACCGGGCGGCATCTGCTTGAGCACGGTTTGTGAAACAGCGGTCACCTGGGCGTTGGCGGTACGGATATCCACGCCGGGTTGGAAGAAGATCTTCACGATGCCCATGCCGGGCAGCGATTGCGATTCGATATGTTCGATGTCGTTGACGGTGGTGCTCAGGGAGCGTTCATAGGTGTAGATCACCCGGCCGGCCATGGCGTCCGGTGACAGGCCGTTGTACTGCCAGACCACGGCGACTACGGGGATGCCGATATCGGGAAACACATCCGTAGGGGTTCGCAGGGCCGCCATCGGCCCGATGATGCAAATGAATATGGCCAACACGATAAACGTGTACGGCTTTTGCAGTGCGGTCTTTACCAGCCCGAGCATGCGTGAACCTCCGAGGGAGCAGGATTGCAAACCCCGGCAGTCTTGCCCGACCCACCTAACACGCACCTTTCAGCCAAATGAAGGAACATTTAGTTAAGCGCTTAAGAACCTTTCATGTGTATTCATTTGTTCTACAAAGGGCCGCTCCCCAAGCTTGTCATCTATCGGCGGCGACACATTTCGCCTCGTCTTTTTACTCATGTCCTATGGAGCCCTGCCATGTCACTTAAACCTTTGCTTTTGATTCCTGCCCTCGGTGCTGTGCTGCTGTTGTCGGCGTGTGCCGGCCCGATCCCCAAGGCGGACCCAAGCGAGGCGTGGATCGGTTTGAAAGAAGAAGCCCCGAATGACCTGATGGCCGAACGTGTCGACGGCAAGCGTGTGGATGACGGGCGTTTTTTTGAAGTGCCGCCAGGCGACCATCGCCTGGATGTGACCCTGTTTGAAGAAGAGCCAGGCGACGACAATCAGCAGGACTGCCAGGGGCGGGTCGAGTACAAGCACTTCAAGGCGGGTGAGCATTACACCCTGGTGGAGTCGAGCCTCGGCACTACCGTGCGCGCGGTGCTCAAGGATGGTCACGGCAAGGAAGTTGCCGCGACCCAGGACTTCAATTGCATGCCAGGCTAAGCGTGACGTGCCGCCGACGCCTCTGGTGGCTTGGCGGGTTTGACGTGGGGGTGATGATGGCGACGGGTTACGCGCATCACGCCCCACAACATGGCACTGGCGACAGCCAGCCAACCGCAGATCAACAGGAAAATCGTTGTAGCAAGGCTCATTCTGGCCTCCTTTCGCCCCTTGGGGCACACACACACTTCTTTATGGACAGTCTAGCTACCGGGCGGTTGCCTGCTATTGACCAATGGTCGAGTCTGTCCAACTTGTTTGCTCTATCCCCGGCGTTTTACTGAGACTCAAGGCTATACCGACGTGGCAGAGCACCCTATGATCTGGAGCCTCACCGGCAGTTGATCAAGAGAGTAAAAAATTGCGGTTACGGTCGAACGTTAAAACCACCCTGTTGCTGGCATGTACCTTGGGGCTTGCGGCGTGTTCCGGGCAGCCGTCGAAACTGCCGGGCCTGCCGGAGCGCGTCGAACTCAATGGTGTGCCGACCTTTCGCAGCGAGGCCTACCTGAGTGGCCCTAGTGCTTTGGCCAGCATGCTGTCGCAACAAGGCATTGTCATGACACCTGGCTTGCTGGATAAGCCACTGCATCTACCCGGCGCGGAGGCAGACCTTGAGCGCAACATGCAGGTGCTGGCTCGCGAATACGGGCTGATGGTGTATCCGCTGGACAGCCAACTGACGGCGGTGCTGGCGCAGGTCGCCGCGGGTTACCCGGTGATGGCGCGGCTCAACCCGAGTTTCTGGTCGGGCACCCGCTATGTCGTGGTGGTGGGGTTCAATCAGCAAAAGAGCACGGTGTTGCTGCGCTCGGGCATGGAGCGACGGCTGTCGATGAGCTTCAGCGACTTTGAGTCAGCGTGGAAGAGCGCCGGTCACTGGGCCATCCTGACCCAGCGTCCGAGCCAGTTGCCCGCCAATGTGGACGCACAGCGCTGGCGTGATGCGGCCAACGCCACGGCGCAGGCTGGCCAGGAGAGGGCGGCGGCGCAGGCGCTCAAGGTGCTGGCGGAGCGCAAATAAAACCGCGCCCAAGGCGCGAGTGTAGTGAGCGGGCTTGCCCCGCGCTGGGCGGCGCAGCCGCCCCAAATCTGGTCACCTCGGTATTCCTGAAACACCGCGGCGTTCTTGTTGGGGCGGCTGCGCCACCCAGCGCGGGGCAAGCCCGCTCACTACAAGAGTTCGGTTGTGGTTACCGGGGGGCTTAGCGGCGCACCTCTGCGGCAATCGGGCGGTTCTTCAGGTTTTTGTCGGCCTTGTAGCGCAACGCGACGTCCGGCACCGACGTGCTCTTGCCGGTCTCGACCCAGTTGCGAATACGACCGGCATCGGCGAAGTGGGTGAATTTGCCGAAGGCGTCCAGGATCACCAATGAAACCGGGCGGTTGCCCATGCTCGTCACCAGCACCAGGCAGTGGCCGGCCTGGTTGGTAAAGCCAGTCTTGGTCAGCTTGATATCCCAGTTGGCGCGGTTGATCAGGTGGTCGGTGTTGGAGAAGCCCAAGGTGTAGTTGGGTTTGCGGAACGACACGGTCTTTTCTTTAGTGGTGCTGAGCTGGCTGAGCATTGGAAACTTGCGTGCATAGGCCAGCAGCTTGCTCAAGTCACGGGCGGTGGACACGTTGTGAATCGACAGGCCGGTGGGTTCCACATAGTGGGTGCTGGTCATGCCCAGCGCCTTGGCCTTGGCGTTCATTGCCGCGATAAACGCGGGGTAGCCGCCCGGGTAGTGGTGAGCCAGGCTGGCAGCTGCGCGGTTTTCCGAGGACATCAGGGCAATCAGCAGCATTTCTTTACGCGGCATTTCGCTGCCGATTTTCACACGGGAGAACACGCCTTTCATTTCCGGCGTGTCCTTGATGTTGATGTCGATGTATTCGTCCATGTTCTGCTTGGCTTCCAGCACCACCAGGCCGGTCATCAATTTACTCACGGAGGCGATGGGTACCACCACGTCGGGGTTGCTGGAATAGATGACTTTGTTGGTCTGTAAGTCGACCAGCATGGCGCTGCCGGAGGCGATTTGCAGTTTGGAAGTATCACGCGGCGCCTGGGTGGTTTCGGCTGCGTGCGCGAAGGTGCCTGTAAATGCAAAAAATAGGCTGACGATAGAGAGACGAATTTTCACGCGGGTGAACTCGCTAAAAAGTAAGGAAATACCGTTCGAGAACGGGTTTTATGATAAATGCCGTTACATTTTAGGAGTATGGATCAATAACTGTCGAATGTTCTTCTAAACCCGGACGAAAGCACTTAAAAACAAAGAAAAAAGTATTTTAGCGGCGGCAATAAAAAACCCCGCGATAAGGCGGGGTTTTTTCAGTACGGCTGGTTATCAGTCGTGCAGGGTTTCTGCTGCATACAGCGTATTTTCCAGCAAGCAGGCACGAGTCATCGGGCCGACACCCCCTGGCACGGGAGTGATCCAGCCGGCGCGGGGCAGGGCGGTCTCGTAGACCACATCACCGACCAGCTTGCCATCTTCCTGACGGTTGATGCCGACGTCGATCACGATGGCGCCTTCCTTGATCCACTCACCCTTGACCAGACCCGGCTTGCCGGCGGCGACCACCACCAGGTCGGCACGGCCGACGTGGCCGGCAAGGTCCTTGGTGAAGCGGTGGGTGACGGTCACGGTGCAACCGGCCAGCAGCAGTTCCATGGCCATTGGGCGGCCGACGATGTTGGACGCGCCGACGACCACGGCATCGAGGCCGTACAGGTCGACACCGGTGCTTTCCAGCAGGGTCATGATGCCTTTGGGGGTGCAGGGGCGCAGCAGCGGGATGCGTTGTGCGAGGCGGCCGACGTTATAAGGGTGGAAACCGTCGACGTCTTTGTCCGGGCGGATGCGTTCGAGCAGCTTGGAGGCATCCAGGTGCTCGGGCAGTGGCAGTTGAAGCAGGACGCCGTCGATGGCCGGGTCGTCGTTGAGGGTGTCGATCAGGTCGGTCAGTGCCTGCTGGGTGGTCTCGGAAGGCAGGTCGTAGGCCTTGGAAATAAAGCCGACCTCTTCACAGTCTTTACGCTTGTGCGAGACATAAACCTGAGAGGCAGGATCGCTGCCGACCAGGATCACCGCGAGGCCGGGCGTGCGCAGACCTTGCTGGCTGCGCTCGGTGACGCGTTTGGCGATCTGCTGGCGCAGGCTGGCGGCGATTGATTTGCCGTCGATAAGTTGTGCAGTCATTACGCGTGATTAACCATCGAGAGGGGGAAGAAAAGTGCGCGCATTCTCGCACGCCATGGCGTGAGGGCAAAGGCGCTTGGTCTGCAAATTGCCCTAACCCCTTAAATAAAATCAGTTTTTTTCAAAAAAGATTTGACGGGTATCAACGCCCTCTATACTATTCGTCGCACTTGTCGGGCACAGCCTAGCACTGGTTAAGAAGGTCGAGCAGAATAGTTGTTCTGCAAGGCTGGAAGCACTTAGTTTGTAATCCTCCAAGAGTACAGATTAATAAGGCGCCCGTAGCTCAGCTGGATAGAGCATCCGCCTTCTAAGCGGATGGTCGCAGGTTCGAGTCCTGCCGGGTGCGCCATTAGGCAGCTTTGGCACAAGTAGCGCTATATGGTGGGCGTAGCTCAGTTGGTAGAGCACGGGATTGTGACTCCCGTTGTCGAGGGTTCGATCCCCTTCGTCCACCCCATATTCGAAAGGCGCCAGATTTAACAGTCTGGCGCCTTTTTTGGTTTCAGCGGTTCGAATATTCCGCGACTGCAGGTAGTGGGTCGCAAGGGCAGGGCGTTTCGTCGTATTTGTGTATCTCGATGATGCCGCACTGCCTGCCGCCCCCGTCTGAGGGGTGGGCCGTCAGGGAGATGGATGACGACTTCCTCTATATATAGAAGGAGCGGCGCAGAGCCCTGGCGTGATGGGCTGTATTTGTCAGCGGGGCGGGGGGCATCAGTGCCTTCGTACCGATAAATTGCCGGCTGTTTTCGGGCGTATTTCCAGTAGGGTGACTTCTTGGGTTTGACCCACTAGAATGCATGCCCTTGATTGGGGTCGGAAATGGCCGGCTAACGTCTGTGCAACGAGGAATATCCATGCAAGTTTCTGTTGAAAATACTACTGCTATCGAGCGTCGCCTGAGCATCACCGTGCCGGCTGAGCGTATCGAGACTGCGGTCAACAAGCGTCTGCAGCAGACTGCCCAGAAGGCCAAGATCGCTGGTTTCCGTCCAGGCAAAGTGCCAATGAGCGAAATCAAGCGTCGTTTTGGTGCCGATGCGCGTCAGGAAGCTGTAGGTGACGTGATCCAGGCTTCTTTCTACGAAGCCGTTGTCGAGCACAAGCTGAACCCGGCTGGCTCGCCATCGATCGAGCCTAAGTCCCTGGAAGCCGGCAAGGACCTGGAATACGTTGCCGTATTCGAAGTGTTCCCTGAGTTTGAAGTGGCCGGTTTCGACGGTATCACCGTTGAGCGCCTGAGCGCTGACGTAGCTGATGCCGACCTGGACAACATGCTGGAAATCCTGCGCAAGCAGAACACCCGTTTCGAAGTGGCCGACCGCGCTGCCCAGAACGAAGACCAGCTGAACATCGATTTCGTCGGCAAGGTTGACGGCGAAGCTTTCGCTGGCGGCTCCGCCAAGGGTACTCAGCTGGTGCTGGGTTCCAACCGCATGATCCCTGGTTTCGAAGACGGCCTGGTTGGCGCAAAAGCCGGCGAAGAGCGCGTGCTGAACCTGACTTTCCCTGCTGACTACCAGAACCTGGACCTGGCCGGCAAAGCCGCTGAGTTCACCGTGACCGTCAACAGCGTTTCCGAGCCTAAGCTGCCAGAGCTGAACGAAGAGTTCTTCGCGCAATTCGGCATCAAGGAAACCGGTATCGAAGGCTTCCGCACCGAAGTTCGCAAGAACATGGAGCGCGAGCTGCGTCAGGCCATCAAGTCCAAGGTCAAGAACCAGGTCATGGACGGTCTGCTGGCCGCCAACCCGATCGAAGTGCCCAAGGCTCTGCTGTCCAACGAAGTGGATCGCCTGCGCGTTCAAGCGGTTCAGCAGTTCGGTGGCAACATCAAGCCTGATCAACTGCCGGCCGAGCTGTTCGAAGAACAAGCCAAGCGCCGTGTCGTGCTGGGTCTGGTCGTGGCTGAAGTGGTCAAGCAACACGACCTCAAGCCTGACGAAGATCGCGTTCGCGAAATGATCCAGGAAATGGCTTCGGCCTACCAGGAGCCTGAGCAGGTCGTGGCTTGGTACTACAAGAACGACCAGCAACTGAACGAAGTACGTTCGGTTGTGCTGGAAGAACAAGTTGTGGATACTGTTCTGCAGAAGGCTAAGGTGACCGACAAAGCGGTCTCTTACGAAGAAGCAGTCAAGCCGGCGGAAGCAGCACAAGCCGACTGATTGTCCAACTCGTTGGAAATACAACCATAAGCCAGCCTCGCGCTGGCTTATGCGTTTTCAAGACATGACTATTTGGGAGTAACTGCAGAGCATGTTCCGTAATTCCTATATTCAGCAGAACTCTGATATCCAGGCCGCCGGCGGCCTGGTCCCGATGGTTGTCGAGCAATCTGCTCGTGGCGAACGCGCCTACGACATCTACTCGCGCCTGCTCAAGGAGCGAGTGATCTTTCTGGTTGGTCCGGTAGAGGACTACATGGCCAACCTGATCTGTGCGCAACTGCTGTTCCTTGAAGCGGAAAACCCGGACAAGGACATCCATCTCTACATCAACTCTCCAGGCGGTTCGGTGACGGCGGGCATGTCGATCTACGACACCATGCAGTTCATCAAGCCGAACGTATCGACCACTTGCATCGGCCAGGCGTGCAGCATGGGCGCGTTCCTGCTGACTGCCGGTGCCGAGGGCAAGCGTTTCTGCCTGCCTAACTCGCGTGTGATGATTCACCAGCCACTGGGCGGCTTCCAGGGCCAGGCGTCGGATATCGAAATCCACGCCAAGGAAATCCTGTTTATTCGTGAGCGTCTCAACACGCTGATGGCCAAGCACAGCGGGCGCACCCTCGAAGAAATCGAGCGCGACACCAACCGCGACAATTTCATGAGTGCCGAAGCCGCGCGTGAATACGGGCTGATCGACGCAGTGATCGACAAGCGCCCCGCTTAATATAAGCCGCTCAAAATAGGGCTGGTCGGCATGTCCGACCACCGGCGGGCTTGAAAAAGCCCGCATAAGCCTTCATCTTGTGTTGCAAGCCTATCGGATTTGGATCGAACGAATGACTGACACCCGCAACGGCGAGGACAACGGCAAGCTGCTCTATTGCTCCTTCTGCGGCAAAAGCCAGCATGAAGTACGCAAGTTGATTGCCGGCCCCTCGGTGTTTATCTGCGACGAGTGCGTCGACCTGTGCAATGACATCATCCGCGAGGAGGTGCAGGAAGCCCAGGCCGAGAGCAGCGCGCATAAATTGCCTTCGCCTAAAGAAATTAGCGGTATCCTTGACCAGTATGTAATCGGTCAAGAGCGTGCAAAGAAGGTTCTGGCCGTAGCGGTGTACAACCACTACAAGCGCTTGAACCAGCGTGACAAGAAGGGCGACGAAGTCGAACTCGGCAAGAGCAACATCTTGCTGATCGGCCCGACAGGCTCGGGTAAAACCCTGCTTGCCGAAACCCTCGCTCGCCTGTTGAACGTTCCGTTCACCATCGCCGACGCCACCACCCTCACCGAGGCTGGCTACGTGGGCGAAGACGTCGAGAACATCATTCAAAAGCTGCTGCAGAAGTGCGACTACGACGTAGAGAAAGCCCAGATGGGTATTGTCTACATCGACGAAATCGACAAGATTTCGCGCAAGTCGGACAACCCGTCCATCACCCGGGATGTTTCCGGTGAAGGCGTGCAGCAGGCCCTGTTGAAACTGATTGAAGGCACGGTGGCTTCCGTTCCGCCTCAAGGTGGTCGCAAGCACCCGCAGCAGGAATTCCTTCAGGTCGATACGCGCAACATCCTGTTCATCTGTGGTGGTGCGTTCTCCGGTCTCGAAAAGGTCATCCAGCAGCGCTCCACCCGTGGTGGCATCGGTTTCAGTGCGGAAGTGCGCAGCAAGGAAGAAGGCAAGAAGGTGGGCGAGTCCCTGCGTGAAGTCGAGCCTGACGATCTGGTCAAGTTCGGTCTGATCCCGGAATTCGTCGGCCGTCTGCCGGTCCTGGCCACGTTGGACGAGTTGGATGAGGCGGCTCTGATTCAGATCCTCACCGAACCGAAAAACGCCCTGACCAAGCAATACGCCAAGCTGTTCGAGATGGAAGGTGTGGACCTCGAGTTCCGTACCGACGCGCTCAAATCAGTGGCCAAGCGGGCATTGGAGCGCAAGACCGGTGCACGTGGTCTGCGTTCGATCCTCGAAGGCGTGTTGCTCGACACCATGTACGAGATCCCCTCGCAGTCCGAGGTGAGTAAAGTGGTGATCGACGAAAGCGTTATCGAAGGCAAGTCCAAGCCACTGTATATCTACGAAAACAGTGAGCCGACTGCAAAGGCTGCGCCGGACGCGTAAGCGTTTTGCAGCTGCAGTACCAGCAAGGGGCCTTTCGGGGCCCCTTTGTTTTTGGTGTGGCTTTTTGGGGTGGTTTTTCAGGACGGCTTTTAAATTCATAGGCATTCATGCGTTTAACTGCTGGCATTGAGCTTGTTTTTTTTGCATGCAGCCCCCATCTTGGCTCCAAGCTTATTTTTCAACTGTCATAGAGGCGAAATCATGAAGACAACCAGCGAATTGCCTCTCCTGCCGTTGCGTGATGTCGTCGTCTATCCGCACATGGTTATCCCGCTGTTCGTGGGGCGCGAGAAGTCTATCGAAGCCCTCGAGGCTGCGATGACGGGCGACAAGCAGATCCTGCTGTTGGCTCAGAAGAATCCTGCTGATGATGATCCGGGCGAAGAAGCCCTGTATCGCGTCGGCACCATTGCCACCGTGCTGCAACTGCTTAAGCTGCCTGATGGCACCGTCAAGGTGCTGGTCGAAGGCGAGCAGCGTGGTGCGGTCGAGCGTTTCATGGAGGTGGATGGTCACCTGCGTGCCGAAGTCGCGTTGATCGACGAAGTCGAAGCCCCTGAGCGCGAATCCGAAGTGTTTGTACGCAGCCTGCTCTCGCAGTTCGAGCAGTATGTGCAGTTGGGCAAGAAAGTCCCGGCTGAAGTCCTGTCGTCCCTCAACAGCATTGATGAGCCAAGCCGCCTGGTCGATACCATGGCTGCGCACATGGCGCTGAAAATCGAGCAGAAGCAGGACATTCTCGAAATCATCGACCTGGCCGCCCGCGTTGAACATGTGCTGGCACTGCTGGATGGCGAAATCGACCTGTTGCAGGTTGAGAAGCGCATCCGTGGTCGCGTGAAGAAGCAAATGGAGCGCAGCCAGCGCGAGTACTACCTGAATGAGCAGATGAAGGCCATTCAGAAGGAGCTTGGCGACAGCGAGGAAGGCCACAATGAAATCGAGGAGCTGAAAAAGCGTATCGATGCCGCCGGCCTGCCGAAAGACGCCCTGGCCAAAGCCACCGCCGAGCTGAACAAGCTCAAGCAAATGTCCCCGATGTCGGCCGAAGCCACCGTGGTTCGCTCCTACATCGACTGGCTGGTGCAGGTGCCGTGGAAGGCCCAGACCAAGGTGCGCCTGGACCTGGCTCGTGCAGAAGATATCCTCGACGCCGATCACTATGGCCTCGAAGAAGTCAAAGAACGCATTCTCGAATACCTCGCCGTGCAAAAGCGCGTGAAGAAGATTCGTGGCCCGGTGTTGTGCCTGGTCGGCCCTCCAGGTGTGGGTAAAACCTCGCTGGCCGAATCCATCGCCAGCGCCACCAACCGCAAATTCGTGCGCATGGCCCTGGGTGGTGTGCGTGATGAGGCGGAAATCCGTGGCCATCGCCGGACTTATATCGGTTCGATGCCAGGAAGATTGATTCAAAAGATGACAAAGGTCGGTGTGCGCAACCCGCTGTTCCTGCTCGATGAAATCGACAAGATGGGCAGCGACATGCGTGGCGATCCGGCGTCGGCTTTGCTCGAAGTGCTCGACCCGGAGCAGAACCATAATTTCAATGACCATTACCTGGAGGTCGATTACGACCTGTCCGACGTGATGTTCCTGTGCACCTCCAACTCCATGAACATTCCGCCAGCCTTGCTGGACCGGATGGAGGTGATTCGTCTGCCGGGTTACACCGAAGACGAGAAGATCAACATCGCCGTCAAGTACCTCGCGCCCAAGCAGATTTCGGCCAATGGCCTGAAAAAGGGCGAGATCGAATTTGAGGTCGAGACGATCCGCGACATCGTGCGCTATTACACCCGCGAGGCCGGTGTGCGGGGGCTTGAGCGCCAGATCGCGAAGATCTGCCGCAAGGCCGTGAAGGAGCATGCGCTGGAAAAACGCTTCTGCGTCAAGGTCACTGCTGACTCCCTGGAGCACTTCCTGGGCGTGCGCAAATTCCGTTATGGCCTGGCTGAGCAGCAGGACCAGGTAGGACAGGTGACTGGCCTGGCATGGACCCAAGTGGGCGGCGAATTGCTGACCATTGAGGCGGCGGTGATCCCTGGCAAGGGCCAGTTGATCAAGACCGGCTCGCTGGGTGATGTGATGGTCGAATCCATCACTGCCGCGCAAACCGTGGTGCGCAGCCGCGCCAAGAGCCTGGGCATCCCCCTGGACTTCCACGAGAAGCACGACACGCACATCCACATGCCGGAAGGGGCGACTCCGAAGGACGGCCCTAGCGCCGGCGTAGGCATGTGCACGGCCCTGGTGTCGGCATTGACCGGCATTCCGGTGCGAGCGGATGTGGCCATGACCGGGGAAATTACCCTGCGTGGTCAGGTACTGGCCATCGGTGGTCTGAAAGAGAAATTGCTGGCCGCGCACCGGGGTGGAATCAAGACGGTGATCATTCCTGAAGAGAATGTCCGCGACTTGAAGGAAATTCCTGACAATATCAAGCAAGATCTTCAGATTAAACCCGTTAAATGGATTGACGAGGTCCTGCAAATTGCGCTGCAATACGCGCCGGAGCCCTTGCCGGATGTGGCTCCGGAGATCGTCGCGAAGGATGAAAAACGCGAGTCTGATTCCAAGGAAAGAATTAGCACGCATTAATGCGTTTAAGCCTGGGGGCTTCCTTGACAGATTTTTAGAGCCCTTGTTATAAAGCGGCTCTTAAGTGTCTGTAGGCCATTCAGCACTGGTTTTTGCTTTCACCAAAAAACTTAGAATCATACTCAATAGATATATAAGGGGACTTAGAGTGAACAAGTCGGAACTGATTGATGCTGTTGCCGCATCCGCTGATATCCCGAAAGCTGCTGCTGGCCGTGCGCTGGACGCAGTTATCGAATCCGTCACTGGCGCTCTGAAGGCCGGCGACTCCGTGGTGCTGGTAGGCTTTGGTACTTTCTCTGTGACTGACCGCCCAGCTCGCGTTGGCCGCAACCCACAGACTGGCAAAGCACTGCAAATCGCTGCTGCCAAGAAACCAGGTTTCAAAGCCGGTAAAGCCCTGAAAGAAGCCGTTAACTAAGCCTCGTTCAAGCCTTACCTATCCGGGTCAGACGCAGGTCTGGCCTGGCAGCGGAGCGGCACAGCCGACCCAGGTATCCATCGGGTCGCAACGCCGGGGGTGTGGGTTCAAACCCCCGTCCGCTCCGCCAGTTACGAGAAGGCGCATCCTCGGATGCGCCTTTCTTCTATCCGGACTCTACCCACGCTCCACGGTTGCCTAATTTTGAAGTTCAACCGTTTCTGGGGGACGCATGCTGCAGAATATCAGGGACAATTCACAAGGCTGGATTGCCAAGACCATTATCGGGATCATCGTCGCATTGATGGCGTTCACCGGTATCGAAGCCATTTTCCAGGCTTCGACCAACAACAAGCAGGACGTGGCCAAGGTCAACGGTGAAGAAATCACCCAGACCGAATTGAGCCAGGCCGTCGATATGCAACGTCGCCAGCTGATGCAACAGCTGGGCAAGGATTTCGATGCTTCCCTGCTGGACGAGAAATTGCTGCGCGATGCGGCCCTCAAAGGGCTGATCGACCGCAAGCTGTTGCTGCAAGGCGCTGCGAATTCCAAGTTTGGCTTCTCCGAAGCAGCCTTGGACCAAGTCATCCTGCAGACGCCGGAATTCCAGGTGGACGGCAAGTTCAACCCCGAACGCTTTGACCAGGTGATCCGTCAGCTGGGCTACAGCCGTATGCAGTTCCGTCAGATGCTGACCCAGGAAATGCTCATCGGCCAGGTTCGCGCAGGTATTGCCGGCAGCGGCTTCGTGACCGACGCCGAAGTGCTCGCATTCGCCCGCCTGGAAAAACAGACCCGCGATTTCGCCACCGTGAATGTCAAGGCCGACCCTGCGGCGGTGAAGCTCACCGACGACGAGGTCAAGGCTTACTACGACCAGCACGCCAAAGAGTTCATGACCCCGGACCAGGTGGTCATCGACTACCTGGAACTGAAGAAGTCATCGTTCTTCGACCAGGTCACCGTCAAGGACGATGAACTGCAGGCTGCCTATCAGAAAGAAACCGCCAACCTCGCTGAACAGCGTCGCGCCGCGCACATTCTGATTGAAGTCAACGACAAGACCACCGACGCGCAAGCCAAGGCCAAGCTCGAGGAAATCCAGGCGCGCCTGGCCAAGGGCGAGAAGTTCGAAGCCCTGGCCAAGGAGTTCTCCCAGGACCCGGGTTCGGCCAACAATGGCGGTGACCTCGGTTTCGCCGGCCCTGGCGTCTATGACCCGGCTTTTGAAACTGCCCTGTATGCCTTGAACAAGGACCAGGTGTCGGCCCCGGTGCGTACCACCTTCGGTTGGCACCTGATCAAGTTGTTGGGCGTTGAAGCACCGCAGGTGCCATCGTTTGCCAGCCTGAAAGACAAGCTGACCCGCGAGCTCAAGACCCAACAGGTTGAACAGCGTTTTGTCGAAGCCACCAAGCAATTGGAAGACGCGGCTTTCGAAGCCTCCGACCTGGCTCAGCCGGCGTCCGACCTGAAGCTGACCGTGCACACCTCCGCGCCATTTGGCCGTGAGGGTGGTGAAGGTATCGCGGCCAACCGTGCCGTGGTCACCGCTGCGTTCAGCCCGGAAGTGCTGGATGAGGGTGCCAACAGCACCGCCATCGAGCTGGACCCGGAAACCGTCATCGTGCTGCGTGCCAAAGAGCACCTCAAGCCGGCGCAATTGCCGCTGGAGCGTGTTGCTGCGGCGATTCGCACCCAGATGACCAAGGAGCGCGCCAGCGCGGCGGCCAAGGCTCACGCTGACGAAGTGATCGCCAGCCTGCGCGACGGCAAGACCCCGTTGGACCAACCGGTCGACGGCCAGGCCTGGAAAGTCACCGAAGCGGCGACCCGTAACGCCGAGGCTGTTGATCCAGCAGTGCTGCAAGCCCTGTTCCGTATGCCCAAGCCTGCGAGCAAGGACAAGCCGACGTTCACTACCGTGACCCTGGCTGATGGCAGCCTGGTGATCGTGCGCCTGAACGGCGTCAACGAAGCGGCAGCCCCGTCGGACGAAGAAAAGGCGCAATACCGTCGATTCCTCGCTTCGCGCATCGGCCAGCAAGACTTTGCGGCGTACCGTAAGCAGTTGGAAACCCAGGCTGACATCAAGAAGTTCTGATGACGGTTTGAATGAAAAGCCCCCGGCCTGAAAAGACCGGGGGTTTTTTTATGGTGCTTGATCTGTAGATCTGTGACGTTTTACCGACAGGAATATGCGCGCCAAGGTCTCGTTCTGTTGCACAATACCGCCCTGACTGTTTTTCTCAGGATTTTCGATGTCGACATCATTTCACGTGCGTAGCCTCGGGTTGGCGCTTATGTTGGCGGGCGCCGCGGGCTGCTCGTCGCCCAAGACCGCTATTTATGAACATGAGAACTTCGACGATTCCGGTACGTTTTCCCGTGATTATCCGGTCAGTGCCACGGCGTCCTGCGAGGCGGCGCGGCGGGCGCTGCTGAGCCAGGGCTACATCATCACCAGCAGCGATCCCAAACTGGTGGTGGGCAACAAGAGCTTCCAGCAAACCGGCGAAACCCACATGCAGATCAGCTTCAATGTGGTGTGTGCCAATGATGGCAAGGGCAACAATCACTCGACGATGTTTGCCAACGCCTTGCAGGACCGGTATGCGCTGAAGAAGGTCAACAACTCCGCGAGCCTGGGTGTGGGTGTGCTGGGCTCGGTGTCGATGCCGATCGGCTCCACCGATGACTCGATGGTGAAGGTGGCGAGTGAGACCGTCTCGGCACCGAAGTTCTATGAGCGTTACTTTGCGCTGGTGGACGTGTTCCTGCCGCAGGAAGCGAAGCCGGTCGAGCAGAGCCCAGAAAAGCCGAAGGCTGAGCTGGGGGTGCCTGAGCCTAAAGTTGAGCCTGCCACCGCGCCTGTAGCACCCGCTGCGCCTGTCGAGAAAGTCGAGACACCGAAAATCGAGGCGCCTGCGCCATCAGTTTCGGAGCCGGTTGTTCCTGCGCCTGAGCCTGCGCCGATTACTCCTCAGCAAGAGCCGGTTGTCGCCCCGGCCGCGACTAACCCGGCATTGCCAGCGCCGACGGAAGCGATCCCACCACTGCCGACCCCGGCAAAGTAAGCTTAGTGCCTGCGGGATAAATTCCCGCAGTGCTGCTACGTTTAATGTGCATGTGCAGGAACGTCATGACGCAGACTTTTTTTCGTCATGACGGCACTTTAGGCTGGCTGTGCAGGTCATTAATCTGCAGCCACATTAAACCTAGCGAGGAGTGACCCATGGACGATTATCAGGAAGAACTGCTGGAGTACCAGGCTTTTGAATTGGACCCGCTGGATCCGGTGGATGACGCCACTGAGCTGTAACCCTGACTTCAGGCGGAATGCCGCTGACTGCGGCGAAATTCCCCTGGGGTCTGGTTGTTCCACCGCCTGAACGCCCGTTGAAACGCCTGGGCCGAGGCAAAACCGAGCAGATAGGCGATTTCGCCGAATGCCAGTTCGGTGTCGCGAATGTAGGTCATCGCCAAGTCGCGGCGAGTATCGTTGAGAATCGCGCGAAACTGAGTGCCTTCTTCGGCCAGCTTGCGTCGCAGGGTCCAGGTGGGCAGCTTCAAGCGCGCCGCCACTTCTTCAAGGTCCGGTTCCCGGCCGCCATTGAGCATCGGCCCGAGCAAACGGGTGATGCGCTCGCGCAGGCTGCGGGTGCGGGTCAGCTGTTCCAACTCCCTTTCACACAACTGCAGCAACAGATGCCAGGTGCTGGGGCAGTGCTGTGGGTTACGCAGGGCCAGGGTTTGCTGGCCTAGGCGCAGTTGGTTGGCATCCGCGCCGAAGTGAACATCGCCTAGCGCCTGGTAGTGTTCGCTGTATTGCGGCGCTTCGAACTCGATGTCGATACGCTGAGCACGCACAGGCTGCTGGGCCAGGCCCGACAATTGGTGCAGCCAGCCGGCGATGATCGAGTCCACCACAAAACGGTTGTAAGCGTTGTAGGGGCTGATGGAATAAAACCGCAGCCAGGCGCCTTCAGCATCCTCATGAAAGCTCGACTGCCCGCGATAGTTGGAGCCGTACAAGGCTTCGAAGCGCGTCAATGTACGTGCCGCTTCGCGTACGTTGGGCGCCTGGGCGGCTGTGACACCTGCCAGCCCGGCCTGGCTCAAGCGGCTGAGCTGGCCCATGCGCAGGCCCAGGCTCGGGTCGCCGGTCAGTTGGATGGCCGCATGGCCCAGGCGCATATAGCGCGGGATCGACAGGCGTGCGCCAGCCTCGGCAAGGCGTGCCGGGTCCAGGCCGTATTGCAGCAGCAAGGGTTGCGGGTCCATACCGTGGCTGTGGATGGCATCGGCCAGGGTGTGCACGAAGCCCACCGACAGATCCCCAAGGCGCACCGGCTTCACGGGTTACAGCCAGATATTCAACAGGCGTGCGCCACGGGCGTCGCTGTCGGCACTGACCTGCCCGTTGCTGTTCAGGAAGCTGTGCCCGGCGGTGCCCAGGTCCCAGAACTGCCCGCGCAGAAATACACTCATGCCTGCCGTGGCCTGGCTGATCGGCTGCTGGCTGATCAGGGTGAGCCGGCGCCAGGCTTCGCCTTCGCTGAGTTCTTCGGGCTTGAGGCTGATTTCAGGCGGCGTGGACACACTTTTGAAGCCGCGCCATGGCCGGTCCCAGGTGTCGCGACCGGTCACGAATGCCGGCACCGCAATCAGCTGTGCGCCTTGCTCATTGAGCTTGCGGTAGTTGTCCGGGTACCAGCTGTCGCTGCCGACCAGAACGCCGAGGCGCCCGGCCGGCGTGTCGACCACGCTGACAAGGTCTTCAGCGCCCGGTTGGATAAAGCCACGTTCGTCATAGATAGGATAGAGCTGGCGCTGCGGCTGGCCCAAGGGCAAACCGTCGGCGCCGAACACCAGGCTGGCGTTGTACAGCGCGCCATGGCCGATCTGCAGTTGCCCCTGGCTCACGTTCGGGTTGGGCAGGGTGATGGAGCCGGCCACCAGGGTGACGCCGAACTCTTTGGCCAGGCCGCCGAACAGCGTCTGATAGTCGCGGGCCATCGATGCGGCTTTCATGCGCAGGTAGGCGTCGTCCATGCGATTGTCGCCGGTGGCGCTGAGCCAGGCACGGGCAAACAGGAATGGGTTGCTGGCCGACAGCCAGTTCATCGCGTCCTTGAGGTGGATGGCCTGGTACAGCTCGTTTTTCTCGCCGCCCAGCATCAGCCAGGTGCCGATATGCTCCGGCAGCACCACGACGGTCTTGCTGTTGATCAGCCCCTGGTCTCGGGCCTTTTGCAGGTAGGCCGCGAGTTTCAGGTGCAGGCGTTCCAGGCTCTGGTAGTCGGCGGGAAACAGTTCCGGCTGGATGCCCAGCAAATTGCCACGGTCGGCCGGTATGCCTTCGTTGACGGCCAGGGTAATGCGCAGGTCCGACAGGTAATGCGCCACGGGGCGCTCCTGGGTCCAGACCAGATACGCGGTGGCGGCGGCAACCAGGGCCAGGGTGAAGCTCAAAGCTAGAAGTTTACGCATGGGGCAACAGACAACAGACCGGGTGCAGGGTTCGCGACTAGGGTAGGGCCCATGGCGCGGCTTGCCAAGGGGCGCTGTACATTTGGATCAATAACTTGTCAGTTTCAGTCATTGAGCGTGGGTTCAGCGCCTCTTAGTCTGTGGGACATAAACCGATGGGGTGTCATACGAACGCCCCACGTCCCGTGATGATCTGTTGTGGAGCTTGACCATGACCGCTGCTGCCTACCCGCATCTGCTGGCCCCGTTGGACCTGGGTTTTACCACCTTGCGCAACCGTACCCTGATGGGCTCGATGCACACTGGCCTGGAAGAAAAGCCTGGCGGTTTCGAACGCATGGCGGCCTATTTCGCCGAGCGTGCCCGTGGCGGCGTGGGCCTGATGGTGACCGGCGGCATTGGCCCGAATGATGAGGGTGGGGTCTACGCCGGTGCGGCCAAGCTGACCACCGATGCCGAAGCACAGAAGCACAAGATCGTGACCCAGGCCGTGCACGAAGCGGGCGGCAAGATCTGCATGCAGATCCTCCACGCCGGCCGTTATGCCTACAGCCCCAAGCAGGTGGCGCCGAGCGCGATTCAAGCGCCGATCAACCCGTTCAAGCCCAAGGAACTGGACGAAGAGGGCATCGAAAAACAGATTCAGGATTTCGTCACTTGTTCGTTGCTGGCCCAGGTCGCCGAATACGACGGCGTTGAAATCATGGGCTCCGAGGGCTACTTCATCAACCAGTTCCTCGCCGCCCATACCAACCACCGTACCGACCGTTGGGGCGGCAGCTACGAAAACCGCATGCGCCTGGCGGTGGAAATTGTACGCCGTGTGCGCGAGGCCGTCGGGCCGAACTTCATCATTATCTTCCGCCTGTCGATGCTCGACCTGGTGGAAGGCGGCAGCACCTGGGAAGAGATCGTGCAGTTGGCCAAGGCCATCGAACAGGCCGGTGCAACGCTGATCAACACCGGTATCGGCTGGCACGAAGCGCGTATCCCGACCATCGCCACCAAGGTGCCGCGTGGCGCGTTCAGCAAAGTCACCGCCAAGCTGCGCGGTGCGGTGCAGATCCCGCTGATCACCACTAACCGTATCAACACCCCGGAAATCGCCGAACAGATCCTCGCCGAAGGCGATGCCGACATGGTTTCGATGGCGCGGCCGTTTCTCGCCGACCCTGAGTTCGTCAACAAGGCTGCGGCCGGTCGTGCCGATGAAATCAACACATGCATCGGCTGCAACCAGGCCTGCCTGGACCACACCTTCGGCGGCAAACTGACCACCTGCCTGGTCAACCCACGAGCGTGCTACGAGACCGAACTTAACTACCTGCCGGTCAAACAGATCAAGAAAATTGCCGTGGTCGGCGCCGGCCCGGCCGGCCTGGCAGCGGCGACGGTGGCTGCCGAGCGTGGCCACCAAGTGACGCTGTTCGATTCGGCCAGCGAAATTGGCGGCCAGTTCAACATCGCCAAGCGAGTGCCGGGCAAGGAGGAATTTTTTGAAACCCTGCGTTACTTCAAGCGCAAGCTGCAGACCACCCACGTCGAACTGTGCCTGAACACTCGCGTGGAGGTGGCGCAACTGGCGGCGGGCGGTTATGACGAGATCATCCTGGCCACCGGTATTGCACCGCGCACCCCGGCGATCCCGGGCATCGACAATGCCAAGGTGCTCAGTTACCTGGACGTGATTCTGCAGCGCAAGCCGGTGGGCAAGCGCGTGGCGGTGATCGGCGCCGGTGGCATTGGTTTTGACGTCTCGGAGTTCCTCGTGCACCAGGGCGTGTCCGCCAGCCTTGACCGCGAAGCCTTCTGGAAGGAGTGGGGCATCGACACCCAACTGCAGGCCCGTGGTGGCGTGGCCGGGATCAAGCCTCAGCCCCATGCGCCGGCACGTGAAGTGTTCCTGCTGCAACGCAAGACCTCCAAGGTCGGTGACGGTTTGGGCAAGACCACCGGCTGGATTCACCGCACCGGTCTGAAGAACAAGCAGGTGCAGATGCTCAACAGTGTCGAGTATTTGAAGATCGACGATGAGGGCCTGCATATCCGTATTGGTGCCGAAGGCGAGCCTCAGGTGCTGGCGGTGGACAATATCGTGATTTGCGCCGGCCAGGACCCGCTGCGTGAATTGCAGGATGGCCTGGTCGCGGCGGGCCAGAACGTGCACCTGATCGGCGGTGCCGATGTGGCGGCCGAGCTGGATGCCAAGCGTGCGATCAACCAGGGTTCACGCCTGGCGGCCGAGCTGTAAGGCCACAAGCGGGGCGGTGTTAGACTACTGCCCCGTTTTTCATGCAGATCCCCCGATGGGCCCCTTCGACTGGCTTCCCCGCGCTCCCCTTGAACCCTTGCACCTGGATTGGTTGAAGGGCGTCGAGTTGGCGGTACTGCGCCTGGACCGCATCGACCCGCTGATCAGCGGCAACAAGTGGTTCAAGCTCACCGGGCATCTGGCGCAGGCGCAAACCGCCAGCGGCATCATCAGCCTGGGCGGCGCTTACTCCAACCATTTGCACGCCTTGGCGGCGGCCGGGCAACGCTTGGGTTTCCCCACCGTTGGCCTGTTGCGCGGCCACCCTCAAGACACGCCCACCGTGCTCGACCTGAAAGCGTTCGGCATGCAGCTGCATTGGCTGGGCTACGGCGGCTATCGCGCGCGGCATGCGCCGGACTTCTGGTTGCCTTGGCGAGAGCAATACCCGCACCTGCATCCCGTGCCCGAAGGCGGAGGCGGAATGGCCGGTGCATTGGGCTGCGGGGTGCTGCTGGAACAGGCGCGCGCGCAATTGCACACCTTGGGTTGGGCGGACTATCACGGCTGGTGGCTGGCGGCGGGTACCGGCACGACGCTCGCGGGCCTGGTCCTGGCTGAGGCGGGGGCGCATCCGGTGTACGGCGCCATGGCCGTGCCGGATGATCACGGTGTTGCGCAGAACATCGAGGCGCTCGTGCCGGGCGGTTACGAATTGCTGGACGCCTGCCGGGGCGGCTTCGCCAAAATCGACGCGGTGTTGCGCGACTTTATCGAGGCTACCGAACAGGCCTGTGGCTTGCCGCTGGAGCCGCTCTATACCGGCAAAGCGCTGCTGGCGTTAAAGCAGCAGATCGAAGCCGGACGTTTCAGGCCCGGCACCCGGTTGATCTTCATTCATACCGGCGGCTTGCAAGGCCGCCGAGGGTTCACGGGGTAGCGCGCTTGCCCGGCATCATGCGCAGCGCGGTGTTATCGCGCACGATGTAGTGGTGGTAAATCCCCGCCAAGGCATGCAGCCCGATCAGCCAGTAACCGACGGTACCGCTCAGTTCATGCCACTCCTTGATCTGCTTGGCCAAGTCTTTGTTTTCGCCGATCAGGGGCGGCAACTCTATTCCGTAGAACATCACGGAATGCCCTTGGGCGCTGACGATCAACCAGCCCAGGATCGGCGTGCCGATCATGAACACATACAGCGCCACGTGCATCAGTGTCGCCAGTGCCGCCTGCCAGGGGGGCGGTGCCGGCACGATTTTCGGTGCCACGCCCAGTGCGCGTGCGAACAGCCGCAGCCAGACCAGTACAAAAATGGTCAGGCCGAACATGAAGTGCATTTCCACAATCAATGCCCGACCGCCACTGCCTTTGGGGAAGACCCCACGAAACTCAATGCAGGCGTAAACCACCGCCAGCAGCACCACCATCACCCAGTGCAACGCTATCGACATGGTGCTGTAACGCGTATCGGAATTTTTCCACGGCATCGCTGGGTTCCTCACTCATCAGGGCAAACCTCCGTTCTTTGGCGACGGAGTGCTTTAACTGTATGCCGATTTTGAGTGGTTTGCCTGGCGCAAATACCGTTGTTTTGACCTCTGTCAGCCGCTTTGCGGCATTTCGCCGCGAGCCAGGCGCTGGTTGATCTGCGTGATGACTGCCGGCAGCTCCAGGAGGGTGTCGATCAGGTAGTGCGGACGCGAGCCTTCGAACAGGTGCCCGATGCGTTTGCGTTCGCTGGCCAGTGTGGCGCTGTCCAGCGCGCGGAACTGCTCGTAGGTCAGGCCAAGGGCATTGCCGGAACAGGTCAGGGCCACGGTCCACATCCCGGCGCGGCGACCTTCAAGAATGCCTGGCACGGTGTCGTCGACCTTCACGCACGCCGCCACATCATCGACCCCCAGCGCGATCACGTTGGCCAGGGCCTGGGCCGGCCATGGTCGGCCGTTGGGCACTTCGTCGGTGGCAACCACATGGTCCGCGATGTAGCCGTGGGTGGCGGCAAGGGCAACCACCTTGTCCATCACTTGCTTGGGGTAGCCTGAGCAGGAACCGATCTTGATGCCTTGCACGCGCAGCCGGGCGATGGTGTCGAGGGCGCCCGGGATCAGCGCTGAATGCTCGGCGATCTTTTCGATCTGCAGCGGCATGAAACGCTGGTAGATCGCGGTGACGTCATCGTCGGTTGGGCTGCGGCCGAACGCCTTGCGGTAGCGTTCAGCTACCTGCGGCTGATCGCACAAGGTGCGGATATGGTCCCATTTGCCCATGCCCATCGGGCCGCGGGCTTCGTCGATGGACACCTGCACACCGAACTCGGCGAAGGCTTCGACAAAGATCTGCGTGGGGGCAAAGGAGCCGAAGTCGACCACGGTGCCGGCCCAGTCGAGGATCACGGCCTGGAGGGTGTTGGGGGTTTGATAGTTCATGCCGGCGATCCCTGAGAAGAAAGATTGATATGCATGGATTGCAGTGCCTCGGCGATGGCGGCGACGGCGGCGTGCATGTCGCTGGCATCGACCTGGCCGATACAGCCCACGCGGAAGGTTTCCACCTGAGTCAATTTGCCGGGGTACAGGATGAACCCCTTGGCCTTGACCCGTTCGTAAAACGCCTTGAACTGGTAACGCGGGTCTTGCGGGGCGTGGAAGGTCACGATAATCGGCGCCTGGATCGCTGCCGGCAAAAAGCTGTGCAGGCCCAGTTCAGCCATGCCGTCCAGCAGCGCCTGGCAATTACTGGCGTAGCGTTGATAGCGCGCAGGCAGGCCACCTTCCTCGGCGTATTGCACCAGCGCTTCGTGCAGGGCTGCGACCACATGGGTCGGCGGAGTGAAGCGCCATTGACCGGTACTGGCCATGTAGCGGTGTTGGTCGAACAGGTCCATCGCCAAGGAATGACAATTACCCTCGGCGGCGGCCAGGGCGTGCTTTTGCGCAAAAACGAAACCCATGCCCGGCACGCCCTCCAGGCATTTGCCCGAAGCGGCAATGAGGGCGTCGAACGGCACCTCGCGGGCGTCGATCGGCAAGGCGCCGAACGAGCTCATGGCGTCGATGATCAAGCGCTTGCCGTGGTGCTTCACCACCTGGGCGATCGCCGCCAGCGGGTTGAGAATGCCGGTACTGGTTTCGCAGTGAATCAACGCGACGTGGGTGATGGTGGGGTCCGCCTGCAACAGGCGGTCCACGTCGGCGGCGGTGGTCGGCGCGTCCTCGGCGGTTTCAAAGGCCGTGAATGCACGGCCGAGCACTGCGCAGATCTTCGCCAGGCGTTTACCGTAGGCGCCGTTGGTCAGCACCAGTACCTTGCCGTTGCGGGGCACCAGTGTGCCGATGGCGGCTTCCACGGCAAAGGTGCCGCTGCCTTGCAAAGGCACGCAGTGGTGGCTCGCGGCGCCGTTGATAATCGCCAGCAACTGCTCGCAAACACTGGAGGTGAGTTGGTTGAAACGGTCATCCCATGAGCCCCAGTCCATCAGCATTGCCTGGCGGGTGCGGGCGGACGTGGTCAGGGGGCCGGGCGTGAGCAGAATCGGCGGGGTCATTGCAGCTCCTCGTGAAGCGGTCGAATCAATCTACGGCGCCTAAATTGCAGTTTGGCTTGTTATCAATCAAATTGTTTGTTGTTATGCGAGCTATCAGTGAGGCCGATAGCTATGAACCTGTTCCAACTGCGCGCATTCGATGCCGTGGCCCGCGAGGGCAGCTTTACCCGGGCGGCGGCACGGCTGTTTATCAGCCAGCCGGCGGTGACCGGGCATATCAAGGCCCTGGAGGAGCACTACCAGATCCCGCTGCTGCGCCGCACGGCACGGCGGGTGGAGTTGACCGAGGAGGGCACGCGCCTGGCCGCGATCACGCGGGCGATCTTCGGCCTGGTGGATGAGGCGCAGATGCTGCTGGAGGCCAACCGGCAATTGCTGACCGGGCGCCTGGAAGTGGCGGCGGATGGCCCGCACCTGGTGATGCCGATGATTGCCAGCCTGCGCGCGCGTTACCCGGGCATCACCGTCAACCTGCGGTTGGGCAATGCTCAGGAAACCCTGGCGGCGCTGCTGTCCGAGCATGCAGACGTGGCGGTACTGACCGAGGTGGAGCCGCGCCACGGCCTGCATTTGCAGCCCTTGAGTGAGTCGCGGATCTGCGCGCTGGTGCCGGCGGGCCATGCCTGGGCCAAGCAGCCTGGCGGCATTGACCTGGAGCAGCTCAACGAGGTGATCATGGTGCTGCGTGAACCCGGTTCCATCACCCGGCGTACCTTTGATGACGCCTGCCAGGCACGCGGTGTACAGCCCAAGGTGTTGCTGGAGCTGGACAGCCGTGAAGCGGTCACCGAAGCCGTCGCCGCGCAATTGGGCGTGGGCGTGGTGTCGTCAATGGAGGTCAGCCCCGACCCGCGGGTACGGGCGATTGCCTTGCAAGGTGATGGGCTGGTCAACCGGCACCTGCTCGGTTGCCTGGAGCGACGTCGCTCATTGCGCTTGATCCAGGCGTTTTTCGAGTTGGCCGCTTGACGGTTTTTTGGTGGATTGGAGCGTTCTTGCCCTATAAACTCTGCCCCCAAAGCGCCGGCCAGTAGACGTTTCGGCGCGATGGATAAAAGAGAGTGAGTCATGGGCGCACAGTGGAAAGTCAAACATAAAGAAGCGGCAGCCAATGCCAAGGGCAAGATCTTCGGCAAGCTGGTGAAAGAGATCACCATCGCCGCCCGTAACGGTGCCGACACCGCGACCAACGCCCACCTGCGTCTGGTGGTGGAGCAGGCCAAAAAGGCCTCGATGCCCAAGGAGACCCTGGACCGCGCCATCAAGAAAGGTGCCGGCCTGCTGGGCGAAACCGTGCAGTACCACCGTGTCACCTATGAAGGTTTTGCCCCGCATCAGGTGCCGTTGATCGTCGAATGCGTGACCGACAACATCAACCGTACCGTGGCGGAAATCCGCGTGGCATTCCGCAAGGGCCAGCTGGGTGCCTCCGGCTCCGTGGCCTGGGACTTCAACCATGTCGGCCTGATCGAAGCCTCGCCGGACACCCCGGACGCGGACCCGGAAATGGCCGCTATTGAAGCCGGCGCCCAGGATTTCGAAGACGGCGAGGAAGAGGGCACCACCCTGTTCATCACCGAGACCACCGACCTGGACGCTGTGCAGAAAGCGCTGCCGGAGCAGGGGTTCACCGTGCTGTCGGCCAAGTTGGGCTATCTCTCGAAGAACCCGGTCAGCGGCTTGACCGATGAGCAGATGGCCGAAGTCGAAGCCTTCCTGGAAGGCCTGGACAACCATGATGACGTGCAGGATATGTTCGTCGGTTTGGCCGGCTGATCTGCAACTCGAGAGATAAGGTCAAAATGTGGGAGGTGGCTTGCTCCCTTCCACAGGGTTTCAGTGCTGTTGTGCAGATTGCAGCAGCGCTTCAATTTCTTCAAAGCTTGGTCGGGCCATTACCTGCGGCTGACAGCAACGCTTTTGCAGCGCTACGAGTTCGCCGCTCCCGCCCGTTTCAACTCGCTCCAACAACTCCCCCAGCAACACCCCAAACGCTCTCACTTCGATACGTTGCAACGCCCTGGTTTCCAACGTGTCCGCCATAGCATGGAACGAGGCCGCGCCAAAATCGCCCAACAGGCAATCGCCCGCTGCATTCCACAAGATATTGTGCGCGTACAAGTCGCCATGGGTGATGCCCTGCCGATGCAGGTGCGCCGCCACCGACGCCACGCCCCGCAGCATGCGCAACGCCACCTCAAGGCTGAAGCGGGTATCGGCTTCGTAGATATCCCGGGTGCAAGAGTCCCAGCTGGGCAGGGCGGCCAGGTTGCGGTAACTCGCATCGATCAGGTCCATGACCAGCGCGGCCTGGTCGTCGGGGTGGCCGACGACGCGGCCCTGTACCTTGATCAGGTTCGGGTGCAGGCCCGCGGCGATACAGGCTTGCATTTCGTGCAAGGGGGAGCCGTCGCTGGTGATGGTGCCTTTGTACAGCTTGACCGCGACAGGTTTGGCCAAAGGCTTCCACAGGGCTTTGCGGATGATCCCGGACGCGCCCTCGCCGAGTACCTCGGCCAGTTCCAGCTCAGGCCAGGGAATACTCGCCGTCGTGTGCTCATCGGCCGTTACCGCCGCCATTTCCACCGGGTTACCGGCATAGGCCAGCCAGGTCAGGCTCGGTAGGTTCAGCAGCCATTCGGGCAAATGGGTGAAACGGTTGGAGGCGATGCGGATCAGCTCGAGGTTGTGGCAGTGGGCCAGGCTTTGCGGCAAGTGCTCCAGTTGATTGCCGGCCAGCATCAGCTTTTGCAGCAGCGGCCGCTCTCCCAGTTCGTGGGGCAATTGGCGGATGCAATTGTCGGTGAGAATCAGCCAGCGCAGCCGCGGTGGCAGGGCGGCGGCGGGCACATGGCTGATCTGGTTGGCCTTGAAGCCGATCATGCTCAGCTGGGCGCATTGGCCCAGGCATTCCGGCAACTCGGTAAAGGCGTTGTTCGAGCAGAACAGGATGCGCAAGTGGGTCAGGCGGTGAAGATCGTCGGGCAGACTGCTCAGGGCATTGCCGGTGAGGTTGAGGATCTCCAGGGAATCGGCCAGTTCAAATATTTCCGGCGGGAATTCGGTCAGCCCACAGGACAGGTCCAGGCGTCGGGTGCCGGCCAATTGGCCGGCCTTGAGTTGGGCGAGGGTATTCATGAACGGCGCGATCACTCGGCAAGGTAGGTGTAAATGCCGCTCATGATACCGGGTCGGATGCCCATTGCGGGCAGACCGTTTGTAATTGACTCAGGCGGCTCGCCGTGCGGGCCAGATCGATGGCCTGGCCTTCCATGGCGAGCGGCAGGGGCTGGTGGCCGATCAGGGTCAGGCGCTTATCGCGGTCGTAAAGCACGTCCACCAGGTTGATAAAACGCTGTTGCACGGCGATGGGGCATTCTGCCAGTTGGGGCAGGCCGTCGATGATCCAATGGTCGTAGTCCTGGCACAGCAGCAGGTAATCCATCACCGCCGTGAGTTGCTCGCACAGGTCGTTGAAGGTGAAAGCGATGGTACGGGCCTGCCGATGGCGGTAAGTCAATTGCCGGGTGCCGACGCTCAAGCGGTGCGGTGGTGAGTCGGTGGCGGGCAGTCCAAGGTCTTCGCGCTGCTGCGCAGTGCCCGGCCATACATATTGCCCTTCGGTAAACCGTTGTTCGGCATGGGTCTGGGGCAGGCTGCGGAAGTCCTGCGGCGAACTGACCTCCAACACGTCCATGCGTGCGGCGATGAGGTCGATCACCGGCTTGAAGCGTTCGTGGTAAAGGGGGTTGGGCAGTAACCCTTCGGGGGGGTAATTGGACGTCACCAACACCCAGATGCCCCGCTGGAACAGCGCCTTGAACAAGCGGCTGATCAGCATCGCATCGCCGATGTCGTGGACATGGAACTCGTCGAAACACAGCACGCGACAACCTGCCAGCAGTTCATCCAGGGTGACGGCCAGGGCATCGGTGTGTTCGCGGTGCTGGAACATGCCCCGGTGCAGGCGGGCGAAAAAATCGTGGAAGTGCACGCGCTGCTTCTCGTCGATCGGCAGCGCCTGGAAAAACCCATCGAGCAGCCAGCTTTTACCCCGCCCCACCGGGCCATGCAGGTACAGGCTGCGTGTGCGCTGACCGCCGAGCAGTTGCCGGGTTTCTCGGGCCAGGGCGGCAATTGCCTGGGTCTGGCCGGTACTGAGGGTGTAGCCCTGTTGCGCGGCTTTTTGTGCAAAGAAAGCGGCGATGGGCGAGGTGTCCGAGGCGTCGGTTTTTTTACCCAGCAGGCGTTGGATCAGGGAAAGCACGGCCAATACGAGTCGCTCTGTGTTTCGGGGGTCGCTTACTTTAGGGGCCTGGGCGCGATTTGACCAATAGAGAAGCAGGCAAGCCGTTATCTCAAAAAGGCATGACGGGTGGGGGATCCCGCGCAAACTGGCAGATTCTTGCTAAATGACTAACCTCATACAAAGTTTGTACCCCTGTATAAGGAATTGGGGCTGTGAAGGGACACACAGTATTGGCCGTCATGGGCGCCATGCTTGGCAGTACGGTCTACGGCGCGCAACTGCAAGTGGTGGTGCGCATCGACGTACAGCGCGGCTGCCAATTGGTGGGCACCACCCGCAGTGCCGGTATCGAACAGCTGGGTGTGCTGGACTTCGGCAGTGGCCCGCGCCTGGACGACCCGGCCGGTCCCTTGAGCGCGGCCCTGATCAGCCAGCGTCAACCGCGCCTTGAATGTAACCCCGATACGCCCTACCAAGTGCGCGTGGACGGTGGCCTGCATGGTGGCGTCGGTGAAGTGCGTTACCTCGCCAACGCTGCGCCTTCGGCTCGCCCCATTCCCTATCGCCTGTACGCTGACGCCGCGCGTCGCATCCCCTTGCCTGTAAATGAACCGTTGAGCGGGCGCGTGCCGGACTCCGGCAGCGTCGACCTGCCGCTGTATGGCCGTATCGAACCGTTGAGGGATATTCCCGCCGTCGGCCGCTATTCCGACCTGCTCAAGGTCACCGTCACATGGTAAGCCGGGGTTGGGCCCTGATAGCCGTGGGCGGCTTGTTGCTGCTGGCGGGTGACGCTGAGGCGGCGGTCAGTGGGCAGATTCAGGCGCGCCTGGTGATCACGGCCAGTTGCGAGGTGAGCAAAGGTGGGGTGACGACGCCGCTCAATGCTACAGGCGGCGCCGCCATGCTCGACTTCGGCAGCCAGGGCCCGACCTGGACCAACCCTGTGGGCGCGGTCGTTACCGATGTGACCAAGGCACCGTTGTCGGTGTCCTGCAACCCGTCGGTGGTGAGCAGTTTTAAAGTGACCATCGACGGTGGCACCAATGGTGACGGCACTGTCCGGCGCCTGAGCAATGGTCGTCAGAGCATTCCGTATCAGTTGTCGGCCGATCCGCTGGGGAGAATCTCCTACAGCATCGGTCAGCAACACCATTTCGTCATGACCAAGGGGACACACATCCCGATCCTGTTATTCGGCTTGGTGGTGGCGAATACCAAGGCCTTACCGGCCGGCATCTACACAGACACCCTGACGGTGACTCTGGATTGGTAAACCATGAGGATGAACATCATGCATGCACTTGTCTCCAAAGCAGTTTTCCCCTTGATGGCGCTGGCGTGGGTGTCGGCTGCGCAGGCGGCCACGGTGGCTGGCACGGTGACCTCCACCCTGGTGTTGACCAGCAGTTGCCTGGTCAACGGTGCGGCGGCGACCGGCGGGATGAGTTTCGGTGCGTTGAACTTCGGTACCGCCAATAGCCTGTTCACCCAAGCGACCGGCCAGGTGCTGGGCGGCGGCGGCGGAGCGTTGTCGATCTTGTGTTCGGCCGGTACTTCACCCTCGTTGACGGTGTCTGCAGGGGCCAACGATGGCAAGTCCGCCGGTGGCGGGCGTGCGCTGTATGACGGGGTGGCCAATTACGTGCCCTACGACCTTTACACCGACAGCGGTCACTCGAACCTGTTGGCCATCGGTGGGGTGATCAACCTGGCGCCGAGCACCGGGGTTGCCCAGGCCGTGAATATCTACGGCAAGGCTACCGGCAAGGCGGGGCTGCCGGCCGGCACGTACACAGACACCGTTGCCGTGACCCTGACCTTCTAAGTGCATGAATCGCGTTGGGTGGGCGGCGTTGCTGGTGTGCCTGGGCTGGGGAATGCCGGTGTCGCTGTTGGCGGTGACCAGCCAGTCGTTCCAGGTCAGTGCGACGATCACCCCGGGATGCCTGGTGGTCGGCGGTGGCACGAATTACGGCAGCCTGGCGTTCGGCACGTACTCAGCGCTGGCGACCAGCACCGCGTCCGTCGCGCTCACCGGGGGTGTGACCTTGCAATGCACGCCAGGGGTTGCGCTGAATATGAGTGTCGACGGCGGTTTGTATAACGCCAGCGGCCGGCGGATGCAGCTCAATAGCGGCACCGCCCAAGTGGCTTACCAGTTGTTTCGGGACGCGGCCTTCAGCCAGAGCCTGGGGATCAGCCAGAGCGTCAGCGTGACCTACAGCAACGCCAACAACATCACTTTGCCGATTTATGGGCGAGTGCAGTTACCGGGCAACCAGCCTGGGGGGACGTACAGCGATACGCTGCAGGTGCAGCTGTCGTGGTAAAGCGATCGGCACAAGGAGTGGGATTTATGGATGCAGCTTCCCGGCGAGGATGGATCGCGGGTGTTATCAGCATGATGGTACTGGGCGTGGCGAATGTGCAGGCTGCCAGTTCCGTGTTGATCTGGCCGATTGACCCGGTGCTGGAGGCCGATCAACAGGCCAGCGCCCTGTGGCTGGAGAACCGCGGCACCGAGACCGCAAACCTGCAAATCCGTGTGTTTGCCTGGACCCAACAGGGTTTCGACGAGCAGTACCACAACCAGCGCGACGTGATCGGCAGCCCGCCGGTGGCGAAGATCGAGCCGGGGCAGAAGCAACTGGTGCGCCTGACCCGTACCAAAGACGTGCCGCCGGGCCAGGAGCTGGCCTATCGCATCATCATCGATGAAATCCCATCGGCCACACCCATCGCCACGCCGGCCGATGGCAAGACCGCTGCAGCTATCCGCTTCCAGATGCGTTATTCGGTGCCACTGTTCGCCTATGGGCCGGGCTTGTGGAGCAAGGACGACGGCACCCGTGATCGCGACCCGAAAGGGGCGGGCAAACCGGACTTGAGCTGGAAGAAGGTCACGGTGGGCGCACGCAGCTACGTCGAAATGCGCAACCAGGGCGCCGTGCATGCGCGTTTGACCGATGCCGCGTTCAAACAGGGCGGCCAGCCCCGGCCGCTGGTGGAGGGCTTGTTGGGCTACGTGTTGCCGGGCGCGACCATGCGCTGGCCGGTGCCGGACGGGTTACCCGTTGATCAGCCGCTACAGGTCCGCATCAATGGTGCAACGCAGCTGGAGAGCCTGGCGCCGGGGCGGTAGGGCAATGCGCTAGGGCATGGAGCAGCCCCGGATGTTAACGGATGGAGATGTCCATTGACGGACACAAAGTAGTGGTGAGCCAAGGTCAGGCTCGAGGGTTATGGCGAAGGGTGTGGGTGGGGGGCTTGTCCGGCCTGGCGCTTGCGCCGCTGGGCATGGCTGCACCGTTGCCACCACCGCCCAGCAGCATGGAGGCTGTTGCTGATGCGCAGTTGTTCCTGGAACTGGTGGTCAACCAGCAGGACACCGGCCGTGTGGTCGCGGTCAATCAGAGAGCCGGGCAATTGTTCCTGCCGGCCTCGGTGTTGCAAGAGGTGGGCATGAAACTGCCTGCCGACGTCGGCAGCGAAATCGCGCTGGATAACCTGCCGGGCCTGCACAGCGACTACGACAGCCAGGGCCAGCGGCTGGTGCTCACCGTGCCGCCCCCCTGGTTGCCTGAACAGTTTATCGGCAATCGCGACAACTCCCCACGCACTCCCGCGTTGACCAGCTTTGGCGCGATGCTCAACTACGACGCCTATCTGAACGACACCGATGACGCGGCTACTTACCTGGGCGTCTTCAACGAAGTGCGGCTGTTCGATACCTGGGGAACCTTGTCCAACACCGGGCAGTACCGCGCCACCATTGGTCGTGAGACCGTCGGCAGCAGCCTGGATAACGGTTACCGACGGTATGACACCACCTGGCGGTTTTCCGATGATGAACGCCTGCTGACCTACGAAGCGGGGGATGTGATCAGCGCCGCGTTGCCCTGGAGCACTTCGGTGCGCCTGGGCGGGGTGCAGGTGTCGCGGGACTTTGCGGTACGCCCGGATCTGGTGACTTACCCATTGCCGCAATTCTCGGGCGAGGCGGCGGTGCCGTCGTCGGTGGATTTGTTCATCAATGGTTATAAAACCAGCAGTGCGGATTTGCAGCCAGGCCCCTACACCTTGACCAACGTGCCGTTTATCAACGGCGCTGGGGAAGCGGTGGTGGTCACCACCGACGCCTTGGGCCGACAAGTGTCGACCACGGTACCCTTCTATGTCACCAGTACGCTGTTGCAACAGGGCTTGTCGGACTTTTCGGTAGCGGCGGGTAATCTGCGTCGCGACTACACCGTGCGTGATTTTGGTTATGGCCCTGGGCTGGTCAGCGCTACGTTTCGCCACGGGCTGTCCGATGCCTTCACGTTGGAAAGCCACGCGGAAGCCTCTAACGACCTGACCCTGGGCGGCGTGGGTGGCAACCTGCGAATGGGCACCTTCGGTGTGCTCAACACGGCGATCAGCCAAAGCCAGTATGACGGCAGGACCGGCCAGCAATTGAGCCTGGGCTACCAATACAGCAACCCGCTCTATAGCCTGTCGTACCAACGGGTAGAGCGCCGCGATCAATACGCCGACCTGAGCCTGATCGACACGCCTTACGCCAGCCTCAGCAAACGCAGCCAGCAGGCAACCTTGAGTCTGAACCTCAAGGATTTCGGCAGCCTGGGCGTCGGTTATTTTGATGTGCAGGCGGCGGATGATTCACGCACGCGCCTGGTGAACCTGACTTGGAGCAAACCGCTGTGGCGCAACAGCAGTTTTTACCTGTCGGCCAACCATGAGGTGGGCGACAGCAGTTGGGCGGTGCAGGCGCAACTGGTGATTCCGTTCGACGTTTACGGCAGCCTCAGCGTCGGCAGCGAACGCAGCAAGACCGGGCAAAGCCTGCAGCGGGTCAATTACAGCCGCGCCGTGCCGGCCGAAGGCGGGGTGGGCGTCAACCTGGGTTACGCCAGCGGTGATGGGCCGGCTTATCGTCAGGCCGACCTGACCTGGCGTTTGCAGTCGGTGCAGTTGCAGGCGGGCGTGTATGGCAGCCGCGACAGCGAAACCCGTTGGGCGGATGCCAGCGGCTCACTGGTGTGGATGGACCATCAGGTGTTCGCCGCCAACCGCGTCAACGATGCATTTGTGGTGGTGAGTACCGATGGCTTCAGCGGTGTACCGGTGCGCTATGAAAACCAGGTGGTGGGCCAGACCGATCGCAACGGCCACCTGCTGGTGCCGTGGACCAGTGCGTACTACCGCGCCAAATACGAGATTGACCCGCTGAACCTGCCGGCCAGTGTGCAAGTCCCCAACGTTGAGCAACGCGTGGCCGTGCGCCGGGGCAGCGGTTATCTGCTCGAGTTCCCGATGCGTCGGGTGCTTTCGGCGAGTATCACGCTGGTCGATGCCCAGCATGCGGAACTGCCCCTGGGCAGCCAGGTACGTCATGAGCAGAGCGGCGCGTTGGCGGTGGTGGGCTGGGATGGCCTGGTGTACCTGGAAAACCTGGCGGCCCATAACACCTTGCAAGTTACCCTCGGCAATGGCCAGACGTGCCAGGCCACGTTTGAACTGGATACCACTCGGGAACAGGTGCCGCTGATCGGGCCGCTGGTGTGCCAATGACATAAGGAGTGTGCGTGTGCGGGTCAAGGAATGGCTGTGGGGGGTGTCGAGCTTGGTCGTATCGATTCCGGTGCAAGCTGCCTGTTCGGCGGTGGCCACCGTGCCGGCCAGCTTCGGCACGGCGGTCAGCTCGATGACGGTACGTACCACGTCCCAGCCCAGTTCGACCACCAACGGTGGCATCAACTGCACACCGGCGTTGCTGTCGGTACTGACGTCCGGTGATCACTTCTACGCGACCATTACCGGTTCGGCGCAAGGTGGCATGCTCGGGCCGACGGGTGATGTCATCAGCTACACGGTGTACGGCAACAACACCACCTCGTTCCCGATAACGCGGGGCAGCGCATTTGATTTCGGCGGCAGTGGCGGCATTGCCGCGAACTTGGGGCTGGTGTTCGGCCCCGGCACCAAAACCTTGCCACTCTACTTTGCCACCACCGTTGGCAGTAACGTGGCGGCAGGCGTGTACAGCGAGACACTGAGTATTTTATGGAGCTGGAATTATTGCGCGGGCATTGGCATCGGCGGTATCTGCGCAGGGCGCGATATCGGCAGTGGCACCAGCACGCTGAACGTCAGCATGACCGTTGCCAATGATTGTCAGATCACCACGCCGGCGATCGCGTTCGGCAGTGCGCCGGTGGTCAGCGCTTTCACCACCGTCAACGGCCAGGCCAGTGTTGCCTGCACCAAGGGCAGCGCCTACACCGTCGGCCTCGGCGACGGGCAGAACCCGGTGAGTGTGGGCGGACGACGGCAGATGATTTCCGGCAGTAATCTCTTGGCCTACGACATTTTTCAGGGCGCCGGCACCACCCGTTGGGGCAGCGTGGGCGCGTCGCGGCGCGCCAGTGCCTCGGCGGAAATCAACCCCGGCAACGGCCTTGGCACCGGCAGCCAGGTGTTCAACTACAACGCCCGGATCTACACCGACCAGACCACGCCACCGGGTGGCACCTACCTCGACAACGTGGTGCTGGATGTAGGGTTCTAGAACTTCAGCAGCGGCGTGCCCGGCTGGTCCGCAGGCCTGACCATGGCGTAGTTGTACCCGCCGCCGGACCAATACTGCGCCTCTAAACCGTCGGCACTGCGGCTGCCACGGGGCAGGAACCCGTTGTTCGGGCCGGGTGGCCGGATGTAGAAGCTGAGGCGGTGACCTTGTGCGTCCTCGTACAGCACCATGGCGGCCGCGCCTTGATCGGTCGTGAGCAGGCGCCCGCTGACCGGTTTGAAGCCCGATGGGCTGAGGTCGGGCAGGCGATGGGCGCGGTTGAAGTAACGGTCCAGCCACGCCTGCATGGCGCCGCCGTCCTGGGTCTGGTAGTCGGCCGGCATGATGCCGTCCTGGGCGAACAAGCGGAATGCTTGCATCGCATCGGCCATTGGTAACGTCGGCGCTTGAGTGGCTTCGCGGGCATGCCAGCCGCCCAGCCCGCCGAGGCTGACGGCGATCAACAGGACGGCGGCGCTGGCGACGTGGCGGCGCGTCTGATGCTTGAGGCGCCGGCGAATCAGTGCCGGGTCCAGCTCGGGGTTGGCCGGTTGTTGCAAGGTGCCGCTCAAGGACGCGCGCAGCAACTGCGCGTCGCGTTGCCATGCGTGCACTTGAGCCGCGGCGTCGGGGTGGGCGGCCAGCCAGGTTTCGAGCACACGGCGGTCGCTCTCCGACAACTGGTGGTCAACATAGGCATGCAAATCGCGTTCGCTGGGGGGCAGGCTGATCATTTGAGTATCCGCAGGGAAGGGCTGGCGATGTCGCCGTCGCTGAGTTGGCGCAAGGCTTGGCGTGCCCGGGACAGACGCGACATCACCGTGCCGAGCGGTACGTCGAGGATGTCGGCGACTTCCTTATAGCTCAAGCCCTCGACACTGACCCAGAGCAGCAGGGCGCGTTGTTCGGTGTTGAGCTGGTCGAAGGCTTGCAGGGTCGACTGGGCCATGACCGTGCGCTCTGCCGAAGGGTGCGCGTCGTCACGGCCGGTGAAGAATTCGAGCATGCGCGCATACCGACGGCTGCGCCGGTGAGCGTCGAGGAACTGCCGGTAGAGAATCGAGAACAGCCAGGCGCGCAGGTCACCTTCGCTGCGTCTATCGGCCCAGCGGGTGATTGCCCGTTCCAGGGTCGACTGCACCAGATCGTCGGCGCTGCTGGTGTTACGCGTCAGGGACACGGCAAAACGCCGCAACCTGGGGATGAGTTCACGTAACTGTTCGTCGAGTTCATGCATGGCAGTGGAAGTCTGGTCGGTTGTACTGAGGAAGACGCAGGCCCTTGTAGGTTATTCCATCAGCCGAGAAAAGAAATTCACTCTGTGTTGAGTCAGACGTTTCTGCATAGCTTGAGAGGCTGTAATCGCGGGAGTTGCCGTCTCTCCACCCTTGTAACTGCCAGCACGTGGTTGGCGGTGAAACGATGAGGGTGTGTCCATGACGTTGTCACCAACCGATAAAGCGTATTTTTCACCAGAAGCATTCGCTCATTTACCCGCCGCGCAGCAGTACATGCTTGAAGAGTGGGGCCGGGGGCCGTTGGTTCCGCTCGACGATAGCTGTGTGCACCACGCCATCGAAGCTCAAGCGGCACGGGCTCCTCAGGCCATAGCTGCGGTCGGTTTGGGCCAGCCCATCAGTTATGAACAACTCAACCGCCAGGCTAACCGCCTGGCGGTGCGATTGATCGAGCAGGGGGTCAAGCGCGGCGATACGGTGGCGCTGTTCGTCGAGCGGTCGATCCCTATGTTGGTGGGGTTGCTGGCGGTGATGAAGATCGGCGCGGCGTATGTCCCCCAGGACGCCAGGATCGTGCCGCCCGTGCAACTGGCAATGGTCCTCGACACATTGACCAGTCCGGTCATATTGACCCTGTCGAACCTGAGGGGACGTATCCCTGAAACACCGACGCAGCGCTGCGTGTGTCTCGATGACTTTCTCGCCGAAGAACCCTGGGTTGCCCAGGACAATCATCGTCTATTTGCCGTTACCTACCCGGACGATCTGTGTTTTGTGCTGTTCACGTCCGGCACTACCGGGCGCCCCAACGGTGTGCGCGTCACCCATCGCAACCTATGCAATATCCTGCTCACGGAACCGGGGCGGATGGGGATGGCGCCTGGCCGCACCGTGGGGCAGATCCTCAATATCGGTTTTGACATGGCCGCCTGGGAAATGCTTGGCTGCCTGGCCCACGGTGCGACCCTGCTGATCCGTGGCAAGGACATTGCGCAAACGGCAGCACAGTGTGATGTGTTGATCGCGACACCTTCGATCCTGGCCACGCTCGATCCGCAACGTTGCCCCAGGATCAAGCAGGTCGCCGTGGCCGGCGAACCTTGCCCCCAGACCCTGGCTGACCGCTGGGCCAGCCACTGCGATTTCTATAACGGCTGCGGGCCGACTGAAACCACCATCGTCAATACCTTGCACCGGCATGTCCCCGGCACATTGCTGACCATCGGCACACCGACGCCCAACAACACGGTGTATGTCCTCGATGCACAAGGGCGTGCCTGTGAACCAGGGCAAACCGGTGAAATGTGGGCCGGTGGCAAAGGTGTGACAGCCGGCTACCTGGACGATGCTCAACTGACTGCGCAGCGTTACCGGCCGGACCCGTTCCTGGGCGGCGATGCGAGGATGTTTCGCACGCGGGACCTGGGGCGCTGGACGCGTGACGGGCAACTTGAGCACCTGGGGCGTGTGGACGATCAAGTCAAGGTGCGCGGTTTTCGTGTGGAGCTGGATGCGGTGTCGGCTGCACTGGAAGCCGGGGAGGGATGCGTACGCGCCGTCACGCTGAAACTGGACGAGCGAAACCTGATCGCCTTCGTTTCACCGGCCAGCGCCGATATTGAATCTTGCCGGCATCAGAGCGAACAACGCTTGGCCTACTACTGCGTGCCGTCGGCGATCTATGCGCTGGAACAATTGCCCCTGACGGCCAGAGGCAAGGTCGACAAAGCGCTGTTGCTGCAATGGGCGCAGCAAAGGCAGGACGTGAAGGAGGCCGGTCATGTTTGATGCACTGGCCCGAGCCCAGATTCCTCCCCAGCCGAGGTTCTGGCGGCGCCTGCGCGCGTGGTCGGTGTTTTCCTATTACAACCGTCTCTTTGCACTGGTCATCGCCTGCAATGCAGGGGTGCTGTGGCTGGGCGCGGGGGTGCAGGCCATGGGGACGCAGGCACTGTCGACGATGGTGTTGATCAACCTTTCGCTGGCGACCTTGGTGCGCCAGCAATACCTGATCAATGGGCTGTTCTGGCTGGCCACCCGCGTGCCGCTGGGATGGCCGTTGGGCATTCGGCGCCGGGTGGCAAAGGTGTATCACTTCGGCGGGCTGCACAGTGGCGGGGCAGTGGCGGCGACAGCCTGGTTCTGCGCCATGTTCGGTATGCAGGTAGCTCTGTACTTGCGCGAGCCTGGTGATGCTTCGTCAAGCGCAATGTGGCTGGGTGCGGTGTTGATGGCATTGCTGTTGTTGATGCTGATCATGGCGCTGCCTTGGATGCGTGGGCATTTTCACAACGCTTTCGAGCGTGTTCACCGGTTTGCCGGATGGGGGGTGCTGCTGCTGTTTTGGGGGCTGACACTGACGGCATCCGTCGAAGATGGGGGGAACCCACTGTCCAGCGGTGCATTTTGGGTGCTGGTGTTACTGACCTTGAGTATCGCCCTGCCGTGGCTGCGCTTGCGCCGGGTGCCGATCGAAACGCTGCGGCCTTCCCGGCATGCGGCAATTGCACAATTGACCCACACCACACCGTTTGCCGGCTCATCCACGGCGATCAGCCTGAACCCACTGCTGGAATGGCATTCCTTCGCCAATATCCCTGCGCCGGATCAGGCGGGGTTTCGCCTGATCATTTCACGGGCTGGGGACTGGACGGGGCGGTTCATTGAGCAACCGCCTGCCCAGGTCTGGGTCAAGGGCATTACCACCGCCGGGGTCGCGAATGTGGAGACGCTGTTCAAGTCGGTGCTCTACATCGCCACCGGCAGTGGCATCGGTCCGGTCATGCCGCACCTGCTGGCAGGCAACGTGCCGATACGGTTGATCTGGTCGGCCCGCAGCCCGCGCAAAACTTACGGTGACGCATTGGTGGATGAAATTCTCCGGGCACAACCCCAGGCGCTGATCTGGGATACCGATGAGCGCGGTAAACCTGACCTTGTGCAACTGGCCTATGGCGCTGTCCAGGCTTATGGCATCGAAGCGGTCATCTGCATCGCCAACCAGAACCTGACGCAGCGTGTGGTGCAGGCGTTGGAAACCCAAGGGATACCCGCTTATGGCGCGATCTGGGATTCCTGAGAGCGTGGGGTCGTTGAAGATTATCAATCAGTGGAGGTGCTTATGAATGTATTGGTCGAACGTCATGGCCGAGTGATTCTGGTCAGGCTCAATCGCCCTGAAGTCAAAAATGCGCTGAGTTCGGCGCTGATGACCGAACTGGTTTCTTGTCTGGAAACCCTTGACCGAGATCCTGAGGTGGGCTGTTTTGTGATCACCGGCGGCACGGACTATTTTGCCGCGGGTGCCGACATTAAGGAGATGAGTGGCAAGTCCTATCTGGAGATGCTCAACGAAGACTATTTCGTCGGCTGGGAAGCGTTCACCCGGCTGCGTACGCCCACCATCGCCGCAGTCGCCGGATACGCTTTTGGTGGCGGATGTGAACTGGCGTTGATGTGCGACATGATTTTTGCCGCCGACACCGCCACGTTTGCTCAGCCTGAAATCAAGCTCGGCGTGATGCCTGGCATGGGCGCCACCCAGCGTTTGACAGGGTTGATCGGCAAGGCCAAGACCATGGACCTGATATTGACCGGCCGGCCGATGACGGCCCAGGAGGCCGAGCAGGCCGGGTTGGTGTCGCGTGTTTATCCGTCGGCGGCTTTGTTGGAGCAGGCGTTGGCGGTGGCGGCACAAATCGCTGGATTCTCTCGCACGGCCACCCGGGCGGCGCGAGAGGCTGTGGAGCAATCCCTTGAGGTGGGATTGCACGAGGGCGTGCGTCTGGAGCGCCGATTGTTCCACGGCCTGTTCGCCACGCCGGACCAGCAGGAGGGCATGCAGGCGTTCTTGGGCAAGCGCGCGGCTTCCTTTAACCAGAGGTAGAAGGGCGGCGCATCTACTTTGAAAATAACTACAGTAAAAGGGGAATAAACCTACATGGGATTCGTCTCATAGCTCATTTCCCCTACGGCCACGTGCCCTGGAGCTTTTCATGGTAGATCATTCATCACCGCCACGGCCGCCCCTCAGTACAGCCAGTCTGGTCGTCAGGCTGGCGTGTATTGGTGGTGTGGTGGCGGTTATGGCTGGGGCGTTTGCCTACGTCAATGGCACCCTCGACCCCCAGCGCCTGCGCCCCAAGACCTTGGTCAATGCCTTGGAAACCAATAACGGCCAGCACCCGGGCTTCCGGCGCAATCATGCCAAGGGCGTGTGTGTAGCTGGTTATTTTGAAAGCAGCCCTGAGGTGCGTGCCTACTCCAGTGCCGAGGTATTCAGCGCAGCGAAAACCCCGGTGATTGGCCGGTTTGCCCTGCCCAGCGGTAACCCTTATGCGCCGGACAGCAGCGTGCCGATCCGCAGTCTGGCCTTGCAGTTCAGCCAGGCCAACGGCCAGCAATGGCGCACGGGCATGAACAGCATGCCGGTGTTCCCGGTGGGCACGCCCGAGGCGTTTTACCAGTTGCTCAAGGCCGGCGCGCCGGACCCGGCCACCGGCAAGCCGAATCCTGCGAGCATGCCCGCGTTTTTCGCCGCACACCCGGAGACGGCGCCGTTCCTGGCGTGGGTCAAGACCGCCAAGCCGTCGGCCAGCTATGCCACGCAAACCTATAACGGCATCAATGCGTTTTACCTGGTAGGCACTGATGGCAAGCGCCAGGCCGTACGCTGGGGCGTGGTGCCGCAGAGCCAGGACGCAAGTGGTGACAGCGCGCCGCCGGGCAGCGATTTCCTGGAAACAGACTTGGTGCAGCGGTTGGCGGCCGGGCCGCTGCGTTGGCAATTGAACATGACCCTGGCCAACCCCGGCGACCCGGTGGACGACGCCAGCAAGCCCTGGACCGGTGAGCACAAGGTGCTCAACGCCGGCACCCTGGTGCTGCAAAGCAGCCAGCCCCAGGCGGACGGTGATTGCCGCGATATCAACTTCGACCCGCTGATTCTGCCCAGCGGCATCGAAGCCTCCAACGACCCATTGCTGGCAGCCCGTTCGGCCGCTTACGCCAGTTCCTACCTGCGCCGCGCGGGTGAAGTCAGCCCACTGCACAGCGCCCCACAGGAGTCGAAGCCATGAATGCTCAACCCAGGTTTTTCGCACCGCTGGCGCGTCTGCTGCATTGGTTGATGGCGCTGATGATCATCGCCATGTTGTTTATCGGCGCGGGCATGGTGGCATCCGTGTCGGAACGTCACGAGTGGCTGATTCACCTGCACAAGCCGCTGGGTATCGCGATTCTGGCGCTGGTGATCGTGCGCCTGGTGGTGCGTTTCTCGACCCGGCAACCACCGCTGCCCGCCGATTTGCCGCTGTGGCAAGTCTTGGCGGCCAAGGCGTCCCACCTGGTGCTGTACGCATTGATGCTGGTGTTGCCCTTGTTGGGCTGGGCAATGATTTCGGCGGCCGGCGATCCGGTGATGCTCAGCAGTTCGGTACAACTGCCGGCACTGGTAGGGGCGAACGCGCCATTGTTTGCGCTGTTGCGCAAGGCCCATGGTTATCTCGCTTACCTGTTGTTCCTGACGGTGCTGCTGCACCTGGCCGCAGCGTTGTTCCACGGCCTGATCCGGCGCGATGGTGTATTGCAAAGCATGACCGGCACCAAGGGCTGATGCCGGGGGCGGGGAGGTTAGCGCAGCGCCGTGACGATATCGGCCACGGTGCTCAAGACGTCCTTGCCCAATTGCTTGGAGCGCTCGCCTGACCAACCGGTTTTCGGGTTGGGCGCGTCGTCGTTGTCCTTGAAGGGCATCTCCAGGGTCAGCGACAGGCAGTCGTACTTCTCGCCGACGGCATTGCAGGCCAGCGTCATGTTGGCCTCGCCCGGCAGGTCGCGGGTGTAGCCGTGGGTGGTCTGGAAGTCGCGGGTCAACCCACTCAAGTGGCTGCGGAAGTGTTTTTCCAGTTTCTCGATACGCGGGGTGTAGCCGGGGTTGCCTTCGCAGCCGGCGGTGAAGACGTAAGGGATTTCCTCGTCGCCGTGGATATCGAGGAACAGGTCGACGCCATACTTTTCCATCTGCTGCTGGGCGAACAGCACTTCGGGGCTGGTTTCCTGATTGGCGCTCTGCCAGGCACGGTTGAGGTCCTGACCCATGGCATTGGTGCGTAGATGCCCATGGAAGGCGCCATCGGGGTTCATGTTCGGTATCAGGTACAGGTCGGCGACGGACAGCAGTTTTTTCAGCTCGGTATCACCGTCCTGTTGCAGGCGTTCGATGATGCCTTCCATAAACCATTCGGCCATGTGCTCGCCGGGGTGTTGCTGCGCGATGATCCAGACTTTGCGTCGGCCTTCGCCACCCTTGCCACGGCGCAGCAGCTGGATATCGCGGCCTTCGACACTTTTGCCGGTAGCGAGCAATTCAGTGCCGGCGCGATTCAGGGCCTGGTCGATCAGCCAGTCATGGCGTTCACGGCTGTAGGGTTCGAAGTAGGCGAACCACACTTGTTTCTCGCGAGTCTGGAGGCTGATGTGCAGGATTTCGCCATCAAAGCGCGTGGGCACGCGAAACCAGTTGATATGGTCGTACGAAGCCACGGCGTTATAGCCGCTCCAGGCATGTTTATAAGAGGAGCGGCCCGCATTGCTCAGGCGGAAGGTGTGGGTGTGCCCCACGTGCATGCCTTCAGCCTTGAAGTGGAACCATTGGAAGTGCGGGCTGCGGGTATCGGGTTTGATCGCCAGCAGCAACTGATAAGCGTCGCTGGCATCCAGGACCTGGATATTGCCGCTGTCGAAGTCGGTGCTGATCTTGATGGAGGTCAAGGCCACGGTCATAGTCTGGCTGCCTGATTATGAGTTGTTGTGGCGGATATCTTACACAGGCGCGAGGAAAAATCTGGATGCAAAATTGTTGCAGGGGGAGGGGGCGTCATCCTTGACGCTCTGGCAGCTTAGAATCTATGAGATTGATTCTCAAGCGCTATTTCTCAAAGATACGGGCTAGAGCGTTCATGCGACTTTCTTTGGTTGATGCTCTTTTGCTACCATGCGCGCCATCGAGCAACACACAGTCTTCATTAGCCTGAAGCCATGCCAGGGAAACTGGCAAAAAAAAGACCCGGCCAAAGAGCCGGGTCAAAAACCGTGATTAGCCTGATGAGGAGATATTCCAAGAGTCCGACCTAAGGTCCCTTGGTCTATCGACTGATCTCGCGATCAGCTGAGTCCAATAATAATCATTATCATTTGCAAGTCAAATGTTTTTATCCGTCGGATAGAAATATTTTTCCCGCGTGCCCGTCATGCCTTTGACTGCGGCACCGATGCCTGCAGCGACCGTTCCACCATCGCTTTGGCCATATCAATCAAATACACCACTGAAAATGCCAGGTCCCGTTGGTTGCCCTGATGGTTGCTCGCCGATTCGTAGGCCGTGGCTGCCGCGCTGCGCAACAGGTCTGAAGCGTGGATCAGGGCTTCCTCCTGGCTGATGCCCGGGTGGATGGCGAACAAAGCCTCTTCCGGCATCGATGCAGACATATCTTCTTTCAAGTAGAAGTCCAACGCGCGCTGGGCCGCGCCGCTGCTGCGCATGCCGTGCAGTTCATCGTATTCAGGTGTTTGAGCGAGTAAAGACGGGCTGGTCATCATAAGGGGCGCTACTCTGAGTGGGTGTCGAAAACCTTATGTTCGATGATAGTACGTATCGTATTTATGTCGTTTTATGGATTACTACAAACTGTTTATTGCCCTGGAAAATACGCAACGTATTGTCAGGCGCCATGGATAAATGGATAGCGCTGGTCAGAACCCACATGAGAGACCGCAAGGTCACGCAGGATCAATTGGCCGAGCGCCTGGGCATGTCCCAGGGGGGCGTTGGCCATTGGCTGAATAAACGCCGCGTGCCCAGCCTGGCGGACATGAACCGGGTGCTGAAGGAGCTCGGCCTGGGGTACCTGGAAGTCGCGCTTGAGGTTCGTGAACGAATCGATGAGGGGGCAGAGGCCCACGAGCAACGCTACAACCCGTATTTCCGCTACCCGGTCAGCGACTGGAAAGGGCTCTGTGAAATGCGCGAAGAGCGCGGCACCTACGCAACTGCGCGCTTTGAACCGACCGATTACCACGCCCAGGGCGAGGCATTCTGGCTACCCGTGATGGGGGACGCCATGACGGCGCCCAGCGGTCTGAGCATCGGCGCCGGCATGCTGATCCTGGTGGACCCGGCCATCGACGCCGCACCTGGCAAGCTGGTGCTTGCCCAATGGGCCGACAGCGCCCAGGCGACCTTTCGCCAGTTGCAGGAAGAGAGCGGCCAGCTCTACCTGGTACCGCTCAATCCCACTTACCCCAAGCAGGTATTCAGCGACGATTGCCGAATCCTCGGCGTCGTGGTGCAAGCCACCGCGAAGTTTTAGTCCGCCGTTTCCAGCTCCACCAAGGCACTGCCTTCGGCAACCATTTCACCTTCCTGGCAAAACAGCGCCTTGACCACCCCGGCCTGGGGGGCACGGATGCTGTGTTCCATCTTCATCGCCTCCAGCACCACCAACTGCGCCCCGGCTTCCACACTTTGCCCGACGTCCACCAGCACCCGCACGATACTGCCGTTCATGGGCGCCGTGAGGCCGCCTTGATGCGACTGGTTGGCCTCGACCGCCGCAATCGGGTCAAACAGGCTTACCGCATGCATCTCACCGCCCCAGCGCAGATACAGCAGCGCCCCCTGGCGCACCGCCAGATGGCTGCGACGCACGCCGTGCTGTTCGGTCAGCAACTGCTCATCGCGCCACTGCGATGTGCTGTCCGCCAGCGTCACCTGCCGGTCTTGCCCGCCGCAGCTCAAATGCAGGGAGACCTCGGCCGGCAGCCCGGCGCGGAACCCGCGTGTGTCCGCCCAGGGGCCATCGGCGGTCGGCAGGCTCTGCATGAAGGCCGAGCCTGCCATCTGCCAGAACTCATCGCTCAATGCGCCGGGCGGCGGCAACAGCTCATCCTGATAGCGCGGAATAAACCCGGTATCCAACTCTGCCGCCGCAAACGCCGGATGCCCGATGATCCGCCGCAGAAAACCCAGGTTGGTCTTGAGCCCGCCGACGGCGAATTCATCGAGCATGCTCAATAACCGCAACCGTGCCTGTTCGCGGTCTTCGCCCCAGGCAATCAGCTTGCCCAGCATCGGGTCGTAGAATGGCGAGACACTGTCCCCCTGGGCAACGCCGCTGTCCACGCGGCGGCCGGTGCCCGGCACCGACTCGCGATACAGCGCCAGATGCCCGGTGGCCGGCAGGAAATCATTGGCCGGGTCTTCGGCATACAGGCGCACTTCAATCGCATGGCCGATCAACGGCACCTGCTCCTGGGTGATCGGCAGTGGTTCGCCCTGGGCGACACGGATCTGCCAGGCCACCAGGTCCAGGCCGGTAATCGCCTCGGTGACCGGATGTTCCACCTGCAGCCGTGTGTTCATCTCCATGAAGAAAAACTCGCCGCGCGCGTCCAGCAAGAACTCCACGGTGCCCGCGCCCACATAACCGATGGCCTGGGCCGCACGCACGGCGGCTTCACCCATGGCTTTGCGTTGTTCCACGCTCAAGCCGGGGGCGGGCGCTTCCTCCACGACTTTTTGATGACGACGCTGAATCGAGCAGTCGCGCTCATTGAGGTACAGGCAGTGGCCCTGCTGATCGGCAAACACCTGGATTTCCACATGGCGTGGCTTGAGCAGGTACTTCTCCACCAGCATCTGCCCATTGCCGAAGGACGATAGCGCTTCGCGCTGGGCGGAAGCCAAGGCTTCGGCCAGTTGGCTGACGTCCTCGACCACCTTCATGCCCTTGCCGCCGCCACCGGCCGTGGCCTTGAGCAGCACCGGGTAGCCGATACTTTCGCAGGCGCTGCGGAAGGTCTCCAGGTCCTGGGCCTCGCCGTGATAACCCGGCACCAGCGGCACGCCCGCGGTTTCCATCAGTGCCTTGGCCGCCGACTTGCTGCCCATGGCGTCGATGGCCGAGGCGGGCGGGCCGAGGAAGATCAAACCGGCCGCTTCAATCGCACGCGCAAAGCCGGCGTTTTCCGAGAGGAAGCCGTAGCCGGGATGAATCGCCTGGGCGCCGCTGGCCTGGGCGGCGGCGATCAGTTTGTCGATTTGCAGGTAGCTGTCGGTCGCTTTGCTGCCACCCAGGTCAACGCGAATGTCTGCCTCGCGACTGTGGCGTGCATCGCGATCGGTGGCGCTGTGTACGGCCACGGTGGTCAGGCCCATGGCTTTGGCCGTGCGCATCACGCGACAGGCAATTTCGCCACGGTTGGCGACCAGTACGGTGGTCAGCTTGCTCATGAACGTGGCTCCTGCGCTTGCCAGCTGGGCGGGCGTTTTTGCAGGAAGGCGCGCAAGCCTTCCTGGCCTTCGGCGCTGACACGAATCCGCGCAATGGCATTTTCGCAATAGCGGCGCAGGGCCGGGGTGAGCGCGCCGTTGCCGACTTCGCGCAGCAAATCCTTGCTGGCGCGCATCGCGGCCGGGCTGTTTTGCAGCAGGTTGGCGACCCACTGTTCGACCTGCAGGTCCAGCTCACCGGCGGGGTAGCTTTCCGCCAACAGGCCGATTTCCCGTGCGCGCTGGCCGCCAAAGCGCTCGGCCGTCAAGGCATAGCGGCGCGCCGCGCGTTCGCCGATGGCTTGCACCACAAACGGGCTGATCACGGCCGGGGCCAGGCCGATGCGCACTTCCGACAAGCAGAACTGCGCATCATCGGCGCCAATCGCCATATCGCAGCAACTGATCAGGCCCAGGGCGCCGCCATAAGCCGCGCCTTGCACCACCGCCAGGGTCGGGATCTTCAGCTTGGCCAGGTTGTACATCAACTCGGCCAGCTCGCGAGCGTCGTCCAGGTTGGTGTGGTAGTCCAGCTCGGCCGATTGTTGCATCCAAGCCAGGTCGGCACCGGCGCTGAAGTGTTTGCCGCGCGCGCGCAGCACCAGAAAGCGCAGGGACGGGTCGGCCTGTACCTGGTCGAGGGCGATGATCAATTCACGGATCATCTCGGCATTGAACGCGTTGTTCTTGGTCTCACGACTGAGCCACAGGCTGGCGAAACCACGCGTGTCGGTGACCAGTTCGAGGGTGTTGAAATCGCTCATGGGGTACAGCTCCATTTACATGCGGAACACGCCGAAGCGGCTCGGCTCGATGGGGGCGTTCAGCGCGGCGGACAAGGCCAGGGCCAGCACGTCGCGGGTCTGCAACGGGTCGATGACACCGTCGTCCCACAGGCGTGCGCTGGAGTAGTAGGGGTGGCCCTGAGTCTCGTACTGGTCGAGGATCGGCTGCTTGATCGCCGCCTCTTCCTCGGCACTGAACCCTGTGCCCGCACGTTCGGCTTGTTCGCGCTTGACCTGCACCAGTACGCCGGCCGCCTGTTCGGCACCCATCACGCCAATGCGTGCGTTCGGCCACATCCACAGGAAGCGTGGGTCGTAGGCTCGGCCGCACATACCGTAGTTACCCGCACCAAAACTGCCGCCGATGATGACCGTGAACTTCGGCACCTTGGCACAGGCCACTGCCGTGACCAGCTTGGCGCCGTGTTTGGCGATACCGCCGGCCTCATACTTCTGGCCGACCATGAACCCGGTGATGTTCTGCAGGAATACCAGTGGAATCCCGCGCTGGCAGGCCAGTTCGATAAAGTGCGCGCCTTTTTGCGCGGCTTCGGCGAACAAGATGCCGTTATTGGCCAGGATCGCAACCGGGTAGCCCTGCAGGTGCGCAAAACCGCACACCAGTGTGGTGCCGAACAGTGCCTTGAATTCATCGAACACCGAGCCGTCGACCAGCCGTGCGATCACCTCGCGGACATCGAACGGTTGCTTGGCATCGGCCGGGATCACGCCATAGAGTTCTTCGCCGCTGTACAGCGGCGCCTCGGGCGGCCGTTGCCGCAACTCACCCTGCTTGCGCCAGTTGAGGTTGGCCACACTGCGGCGGGCCAGGGCCAGGGCGTGTTCATCGCTGTCGGCATAGTGGTCGGCCACGCCGGAGATTTTGCAGTGCACGTCCGCGCCGCCAAGGTCTTCGGCGCTGACCACTTCGCCGGTAGCGGCTTTCACCAGCGGCGGGCCGGCGAGGAAGATGGTGGCTTGCTGACGCACCATGATTGCTTCGTCCGCCATGGCGGGCACATAGGCACCGCCTGCGGTGCATGAGCCCATGACCACGGCGATCTGCGGGATGCCCTGGGCGCTCATGTTCGCCTGGTTGAAGAAGATCCGCCCAAAGTGCTCGCGGTCAGGGAACACTTCATCCTGACGCGGCAAGTTGGCGCCACCGGAGTCCACCAGGTAGATGCACGGCAGGCGGTTCTGCTCGGCGATGGTCTGGGCGCGCAGGTGTTTTTTGACGGTGAGCGGGTAGTAGGAGCCGCCTTTCACCGTGGCGTCGTTGGCGACGATCATGCATTCGACGCCTTCCACGCGGCCGATCCCGGCAATCACCCCGGCGGCCGGCACGTCTTCAGCGTAGACCTGGTGAGCGGCCAACTGGCTGAGTTCCAGAAACGGCGAGCCGGGATCCAGCAGGCGGTTGATGCGCTCACGCGGCAGCAGTTTGCCGCGTGAGGTGTGCCGCTCCTGGGCCTTGGCGCCGCCGCCTTGCTGTACTTGAGCAAGCAAGGCGTGGAGGGCGTCGACTTGTTCGCGCATCGCCCTGCTGTTGGCGGCGAACTCCGCCGAGCGCGGGTTGAGCTGGGTGTGCAAGGTGGCCATGGCGTGCTCCCTCAGCGGGTTTCGTTGAAGAGTTCGCGACCGATCAGCATCCGGCGAATTTCGCTGGTGCCGGCGCCGATTTCATACAGCTTGGCGTCACGCAACAGGCGTCCGGCAGGGAACTCATTGATGTAGCCATTGCCGCCGAGAATCTGGATGGCATCGAGGGCCATCTGCGTGGCGCGTTCGGAACTGAACAGGATCACCCCGGCAGCGTCCTTGCGCGTGGTTTCGCCGCGCTCGCAGGCCTGGGCGACCGCGTACAGGTAAGCGCGGCAGGCGTTGAGTTGGGTGTACATGTCGGCGACCTTGCCCTGGATCAGCTGGAACTCACCGATGCTCTGGCCGAACTGCTTGCGGTCGTGGATATACGGCACGATCAGGTCCATGCAGGCTTGCATGATGCCAATCGGGCCGCCCGCCAGGACCACGCGTTCGTAGTCCAGGCCGCTCATCAGCACTTTGACACCGCCATTGAGCGTACCGAGGATATTTTCTTCGGGCACCTCGACGTCATCGAAGAACAGCTCGCAGGTGTTGGAGCCGCGCATGCCCAGCTTGTCGAACTTGTTGCTGCGGCTGAAGCCTTTCCAGTCGCGCTCGACAATAAATGCGGTGATGCCATGGGCGCCTTTTTCCAGGTCGGTCTTGGCGTAGATCACATAGGTGTGGGCGTCCGGGCCGTTGGTGATCCAGGTCTTGCTGCCGTTAAGCACGTAGTGATCGCCGCGTTTGTCGGCGCGCAGCTTCATCGAGACCACATCGGAGCCGGCATTCGGCTCACTCATGGCCAGTGCGCCGATATGTTCGCCGCTGATCAGCTGGGGCAGGTACTTGAGTTTCTGCGCGTGGCTGCCGTTGCGGTTGATCTGGTTGACGCAGAGATTGGAGTGGGCGCCGTAGGACAAGCCGACCGAAGCCGAAGCGCGGCTGATCTCTTCAATTGCCACCACGTGGGCCAGGTAACCCAGGCCGGCGCCGCCATATTCTTCCGCGACGGTGATGCCCAGCAGGCCCATGTCCCCGAACTTGCGCCACATATCGGCGGGGAACAGGTTGTCGCTGTCGATCTGTGCCGCGCGCGGTGCCAGCTCCTTGGCCACGAAGGACTGCACTTGATCGCGCAGCATGTCGATGGTTTCGCCGAGGGCGAAGTTAAGGGACGGGTAACTCATGGACAGGCACCTTAAATGTGAGCTTTGTTGTTGTGTGGGTTGAGCGGCAGGGGAGGTCGCTAACCTTTACGTTAACGTAAGCTTGCCTTGCGACGCTGTCAATCGTAGTTTACGTTTACGTCAACCTACAAAAAAGACAACAGGGGTCGTTATGGATCAACCGCATCAGAGCTACAGCCGTGGCTCCCAGGACAAGACCTTGCTGGCCATGACCATTGGCCAGGCATTCGATCGCACCGTCGCGCAGTACCCGGATGGCGAGGCGCTGGTGGTGCGTCACCAGCAATGTCGCTACACCTGGCGGCAACTCTGCGAGGCGGTGGACCTGCACGCCCGTGCGTTCCTGGCCCTGGGCATGCAAACCGGCGATCGCCTGGGTATTTGGGCGCCCAACTGTGCCCAGTGGTGTATCAGCCAGATCGCCAGCGCCAAGATCGGCGTGATCCTCGTCAACATCAACCCGGCGTATCGCAGCAGCGAGCTGGAGTACGTGCTCAAGCAGTCCGGCTGCCAGTGGCTGGTGTGCGCCGGGTCGTTCAAGACTTCCGATTACCACGCCATGCTGCTGGAGTTGAAGCCCGACCTGCGCGGCATCATCAGTCTCGACCCGGCCCCGCCTGCGGGTTTCCTGCCCTGGTCGCAGCTGGCGGCGCTCGGTGCAGGTGTGCCGCCCGAGCAATTGCATACCCGTCAAGCCAGCCTGCACTTCGACCAAGCCGTCAACCTCCAGTACACCTCCGGCACTACCGGCTTCCCCAAGGGCGCCACCCTCAGTCACCACAACATCCTCAATAACGGTTACATGGTCGGCGAAAGCCTGGGCCTGACGGCGCAGGATCGCCTGGTGATCCCGGTGCCGCTGTATCACTGCTTTGGCATGGTCATGGGCAACCTGGGCTGTATCACCCACGGCACCACCATGATTTATCCGAATGACGGCTTTGATCCGCTGCTGACCCTCACCGCCGTCGCCGAAGAGCGCGCGACCGGCCTGTACGGTGTGCCGACCATGTTTATCGCGATGCTGGATCACCCACGCCGACGCGAGTTCGACCTGTCGACCTTGCGCACCGGCATCATGGCCGGCGCCACGTGCCCTATTGAGGTGATGCGCCGAGTGATCAGCGAGCTGCACATGAGCGAGGTGCAGATTGCCTATGGCATGACCGAAACCAGCCCGGTGTCGCTGCAGACGGGGCCGGATGACGACCTCGAGCGCCGTGTCACCACCGTTGGCCGCACCCAGCCGCAGTTGGAAAACAAGATCATCGACACTGCCGGTAACATTGTGGCGCGGGGCGAGATCGGCGAGTTGTGCACCCGTGGCTACAGCGTGATGCTCGGCTACTGGAACCACCCGCAAGCCACCCGCGAGGCCATCGACGATGCCGGCTGGATGCACACCGGCGACCTTGCGACCATGGATGAGCAAGGCTACGTAAGCATTGCCGGACGCAACAAGGACATGATCATCCGAGGTGGCGAGAACGTGTACCCGCGTGAGCTGGAGGAGTTTTTCTTCACCCATCCGGCGGTGGCGGATGTGCAGGTCATCGGCATCCCGGACGCACGCTACGGTGAAGAGATCGTCGCCTGGATCAAGTTCCATCCCGGCCACGCCGCCAATGAGCTGGAACTGCAAACCTGGTGCAAGGGCCGTATCGCCCACTTCAAGACGCCCCGGTATTTCAAGTTCGTGGATGAGTTTCCGATGACGGTGACGGGCAAGGTGCAGAAATTCCGCATGCGCGAGATTTCCATCGAAGAGCTGGGAGAAGGGCGGGGGTAAACCCCGGAAAGCACAAAGGGGACCCGAAGGTCCCCTTTAATTTGTCGTTGCGTGCTCTTTTTTTATTATTGAGGGGCGGCCTATTGTTGTTTTTGGCAGCCGTTACCCTTTACCGCTGTTTTTTGGCGACCCCCATGCGGGGTCAAGAGCAAACGTATTTTTTTGAGCGCTGATCTGCTTCTTCGCGTGCGATCCAACCAGTGGGTAGCTACCTGATGGTAGTTTTATTGTTCTCTATCCGGTTGCGGGTTTCGGCATGCCGTACCCTGCGAAGCACATCTTCTCCAAAAAAATCTGTTAGCTGCGTCTCTGCCGTGTTGTTTTTGTTATGTCAGAGTCGTTTCGTCTTATTTTTATTAGGTTTGGCGCTTTTTATTCTTGTTATGCCATAGAGATAGCAGAAGCCGTGCCAACTTTTTAAAACCCTTTAAAATCAATGGTTTGATTTTTTAGTAGGCAGCGGCCTACGGCAAATAAGACAAAATATGTTCCCGTGTTACTCGTTAAGTAGCGAGGCGGTAACACATTGTCACGACCACGCTACTCAAACGGCGTTACGCGCCTTGGCCACCCGCGAGCCCGTGGGGCGGCCCAGCACCGCGCTGATCTGTTGGCCCGCACGTATCAAGGCGTCCAGGTCGATACCGGTCTCGATACCCAAGCCGTTGAGCAGGTACAGCACATCTTCGCTGGCGACGTTACCGCTGGCGCCCTTGGCATAAGGACAGCCGCCGAGGCCCGCGATAGAGCTGTCGAACACACTGATCCCTTCCAGCAGGCTGGCGTAGATATTGGCGATCGCCTGGCCATAGGTGTCGTGAAAGTGCCCCGCCAGCTTGTCCCGCGGCACTTGGGCGCCCACCACCTCGAACAAGCGCCGCGTGGCGCCTGCGGTGCCGGTGCCGATGGTGTCGCCCAGGGACACTTCATAACAGCCCATGGCGTACAACTCCCGCGCGACAGCCGCCACTTGTTCTGGTGCAACTTCACCCTCATAGGGGCAGCCCAGCACACAGGACACATAGCCGCGTACGCTGATGCCATGCTGCTGAGCGGCGGCCATGATCGGCGCGAAGCGCTCCAGGCTTTCGCTGATGGAGCAGTTGATATTGCGTTGTGAAAACGCCTGCGATGCCGCTGCAAAGACCGCGACTTCCTTCACCCCCGCAGCCAGCGCATCTTCAAAACCGCGCAGGTTCGGCGCCAGGGCACCGTAGGTCACCCCAGGTTTGCGCTGGATCTGTGCAAACACCTCGGCCGACCCGGCCATCTGCGGCACCCATTTGGGTGAAACAAAACTGCCGACTTCGATATAGCTCAAGCCCGCCGCGCTGAGTGCGTCCACCAATTGGACCTTGTCGGCCACGCTGATGGGCTGGGCTTCGTTCTGCAGACCGTCGCGTGGGCCGACTTCGACCAGGCGGACATACGAGGGGAGGGACATGGCAGTTACCTTCTGATCAATGGCCGGCTTGGCTCATGGTGTGCGCCAGGGCCTGGGTGCAGCGCTCTTCGGCGGTGTCCAGTTCCAGCTTCATTTGTTCGATATCCAGCAACTGTTGCTCAAGCTGCGCACGCCGTTCGGAGATCTTGGCCAGCATGCTGTTGAGTTGCACGTGGTTGCCGCTGGTGGGGTCGTAGAGTTCGATCAACTCGCGGCACTCGGCCAGGGAGAAACCGATGCGCTTGCCGCGCAGGATCAGCTTGAGGCTGACCTTGTCCCGCGCCGAGTAGATGCGCTCCTGGCCCCGGCGTTCCGGGGCCAGCAGGCCTTGTTCTTCGTAGAAGCGAATGGCGCGGGTGGTGATGTCGAGTTCGCGGGCGAGGTCGGAGATGCTGTAGGTCGTACTCATGGTGGCGCTCAAGGGATGGCTTGGGCGCTAGGCTAGTGTCAGCTTTACGTAAACGTCAAGGTCAAGGTCAAGCCGGTTTGCTGTCGAACTTCTTTTCCTGCGCCATGACTTGTTGGCACAACTCGATCATTTGCTCACGCATCCAGCGGTTGGCCGGGTCCTGGTCGGTGCTCTCATGCCAGTACAAGTGGGTTTCCACGGGCGGCACGTCGTTGACCGGCAGGTTGAACCAGTGCAGTTCGTGGCGGCGGGCGAAGCGTTCGGGCACGGTCATCACCATGTCGGTCTGCTGCAACACCTGCGAGGCCATCAGGTAATGCTGCGAGCGCAGGGCGATCTTGCGCTGGATGCCCATCTTGCCCAGCGCCAGGTCGACATGGCCCAGGCCGTTGCGGCGGCTGGAGATGTGAATATGGGTCAGTGCCAGGTAGTCATCCAGGGTGAACTTGTCTTTGCCCGCCAGTGGATGGCCTTTGCGCATCGCACACACGTAGCGGTCTTCCATCAACTTGACGTGGCGCACCTGTGGGTCGGTGTTCAGCGGCGCATCCACGGCAAAGTCCAGGCGCCCGGCCGCCAGCTCTTTGGTGGTCTCGCGGCGTTTGGACAGGAAACTCTCGATCGCTACCGTGGGCGCCAGGCGGCGCAGACGCTGGAACAGCAGGGGCAGGATCACCGCTTCGGTGAGGTCGGTCATGCTGATGCGGTAGGTCTTGGCCGCCTGCTGGGGGTTGAAAATCCGGCTTTCCTGTACCGACACCCGCAGCAACGACAAGGCATTGCGCACCGGGCCGATGATGTTCTGCGCCATGGGCGTGGGCACCATGCCCTGGGCGGTACGCACGAACAGCGGGTCGTTGAAGGTTTCGCGCAGACGCGCCAGTGCGTTGGATACCGCCGGCTGGGTGATGCCGACAATCTGCCCGGCGCGGGTCAGGTTGGCTTCGGTATAGATCGCATCAAAAACGATAAACAGGTTGAGGTCGACCTTGCTCAGATTCATTGCGTTGCGCTCTTATTGTTAGATGGCGATTTGTCAGGTGCTCATGCGTTGATCATATATCGGTGATGAATGTTAATACACGCCGAGAATAGGCTAGGTAAATTATCAGCGCTGTTCTAGCATCAATTCCATGCCCTAAACAACCTCTCAAAGAAGGGAGCTGCCCATGGATTTTGCCTATTCGCCCAAGGTTCAGGAACTGCGTGAGCGCGTCACCGCCTTTATGGATGCGTATGTCTACCCGGCCGAGCCGGTGTTTGAACGCCAGGTCAGCGAAGGCGATCGCTGGCAGCCCACTGCCATCATGGAGGAGTTGAAGGCCAAGGCTAAAGCCGAGGGCTTGTGGAACCTGTTCCTGCCGGAATCCGAACTGGGCGCCGGCCTGACCAACCTTGAATATGCGCCGCTGGCCGAAATCATGGGACGCTCCTTGCTCGGCCCGGAGCCCTTCAATTGTTCGGCTCCCGACACCGGCAACATGGAAGTGCTGGTGCGTTATGCCAATGAAGAACAGAAGCAGCGCTGGCTCGAACCGTTGCTGCGCGGCGAAATCCGCTCTGCCTTTGCCATGACCGAACCGGACGTGGCGTCCTCAGACGCCACCAACATGGCTGCCCGCGCCGAGCGCCAGGGCGACGAATGGGTGATCAACGGTAAAAAATGGTGGACCTCCGGCGCATGTGACCCGCGCTGCAAGATCCTGATCTTCATGGGCCTGAGCAACCCGGACGCGCCGCGTCACCAGCAGCACTCGATGATCCTGGTGCCGGTGGATACGCCCGGGGTGAAAATCCTGCGCCCGCTGCCGGTATTCGGCTACGACGATGCCCCCCACGGTCACGCCGAAGTGCTGTTCGAGAATGTGCGGGTGCCCTACGAAAACGTGCTGCTCGGCGAAGGCCGGGGCTTCGAGATTGCCCAGGGGCGCCTTGGCCCGGGCCGTATCCACCATTGCATGCGCTCGATCGGCATGGCTGAGCGCGCACTGGAACTGATGTGCAAGCGCTCCGTCAGCCGTACCGCATTCGGCAAGCCATTGGCTCGTCTGGGCGGCAATATCGACAAGATCGCCGACTCGCGCATGGAAATCGACATGGCGCGCCTCCTGACCTTGAAAGCGGCGTACATGATGGACACTGTCGGCAATAAAGTGGCGAAAAGCGAAATTGCCCAGATCAAGGTGGTGGCGCCGAACGTGGCGTTGAAGGTCATCGATCGGGCGATCCAGATTCATGGCGGCGCGGGTGTGTCAAACGACTTCCCGTTGGCCTACATGTACGCCATGCAACGCACCCTGCGCCTGGCCGACGGCCCGGACGAAGTGCACCGCGCGGCGATCGGCAAGTTCGAGATCGGCAAGTATGTGCCGCGGGAACTGATGCGTAGCGGGCAGTAGGACCGCGTCGCCTGCCATCGGGAGCAAGCCCCCTCCCACACTAGACTGTATTCACAAATAGAAATTTGCGAATACAGTCTAGTGTGGGAGGGGGCTTGCTCCCGATGGGGCCAGTATCAACAACACAACCCCCACAGATCTCAGTACACCCAAACCTCCACCCGCCGATTCTTGATCCGCCCCTCATCCGCCGTATTCGCCGCCACCGGCATCTGCGCACCAAACCCACGGATATCACGCAGCACCACGCCGCTCTTGACCAGTTCCCGGCGTACCGCCATCGCCCGCAGCTTGGACAGCAACGCCGCCCGCTGCGGATCATTCTTCACATCGCCAAACCCCACCAACGTGACCTGCTTGTCGAGCTTGCCGTGGCCTTTCAGGTACGCCACCACCCGCTGCAAATCCTGCCGCGCCTTGTTGTCCAGGCTGGCGCTGCCTTCCTCGAAGCGGAAGTTCACGCTCAAGCGCTGGGCGTCGCGGGCGATGGCTTGATAGTCCTCGGGCATCGATGGGCGTGGCTCCACACTGATCGCCTGCACGTGCTGGGCAATAAAGCCACTGGCCGCCACGATCGCCTGGCCTTTGCCGCTCTGGGTAAAGTCCACCAGGGCTTTGGCCCAAGGGTTGTGGTTGGACGGCGGCAGGTAAAAGAACAACCGGCGTGACAACGGGTAGTCCTCGGTCGCAATCAGGCTGGCCAGCGGCAGCATGGGTTGGGAGTCGCCGTCGACAATCGCCACGGCCTTGGCCTGGCGCACATAGGGCAGGCCGATAAAGCCAATGCCTTGGGGATCGTGGCTCACCGCATCGGACAAGGCCTCGCTGGACTCGAAACGCTTGGCACTGGTGGCCAGGGGCTTGCCACGCCGGCTCAATACCAGCTCCTTGAACGTGTCATAGGTGCCGGACTGATCATCCCGCGCATACAAATGAATGCCGCCCCCGATCCCGCCCAGTGCCTCCCAGGTACTGACCTCACCGTTGAAAATCTGCGCCAACTGCTCGGTGTTCAAGGTGGTGAGCGGGTTGCGCGGGTTGAGGATGATCGCCAGGCCATCGATGGCAATCACTTGTTCGGCTTCAGGGCTTTTCAGGTCACCCAGGGGCTCGAGGTCTACCAGCTCGCTGTCCTTGATGGGGCGCGAAGACGCCGCCAGGTCGGCGTTGGCCATGTTCAGTGCGGTAAACCCGGTGCTGGAGCCGTGGGCCGCGACCTCGATGGTTACCGTTTTGCCCTGGCGCGTCTTGCCCACCCAGCGCTGTTCATTGCTGCCTGGGGTGGGTTCGCCGTGTATTCCCTGCAACCCCTGATGCTCCATCAACCCTTTGACCAGCGCTGGCCCCAGTGCCGCGCCAATCGTGTTGGAGCCCTGGATGCGTAACGCAGGGCCTTGGTCGGGAACGGGGAGGGCAGCGGCCACAGCAACGAGCGGGAACAGGGTCAGCAGGAACAGAACGCGCAGCCTCATGCCGGCACCTTCTTAAGCCAAAGGGAGTGCCGGGAGAATAAGTCAGGCAGATGACATCAATATGACTGCCACACCGGGGGACAAAATGTGGGAGGGGGCTTGCTCCCGAAGGCGGTGGATCAGTTGATACATCTGCCGACTGACCCTTCGCTATCGGGAGCAAGCCCCCTCCCACACTTAAACAACCAGGTTCAGCCGGGAATCAGCTCAACTCAAGCCAGATCGGTGCATGGTCCGACGGCTTTTCCAAACCGCGCAACTCGTAATCCACACCGGCATCCTTGACCCGTGCCAGCAAGCCGTTGGACGCCAGGATCACATCAATGCGCAAGCCACGCTTGGGCTCGTCTTCAAAGCCGCGGCTGCGGTAATCGAACCAGCTGAAGCGGTCGGCTACCGTCGGGTTCAAGTGCCGGAAGCTGTCCACCAGGCCCCAATTTTTCAGGCGCGCCATCCATTCGCGCTCTTCCGGCAGGAAACTGCACTTGCCGGTTTTCAGCCAGCGCTTGGCGTTGTCGGCGCCGATGCCGATATCGCAGTCTTCCGGGGAAATGTTCACGTCGCCCATCACCACCAGAGCCTGCTCATTGTTGAACTGGCTTTCCAGCAGGTGCTGCAGGTCTGCATAGAAGCGCTGCTTGGCCGGGAACTTGGTCGGGTGGTCTCGGCTTTCGCCCTGGGGGAAGTAGCCGTTCATCACGGTGATCGGGTGGCCGTTTTCATCCGCGAAGGTGCCCCAGATAAAACGGCGCTGGGCGTCCTCTTCATCCGTGGCAAAGCCTTTGTGCACGCTCAGGGCTTCTTTGCGCGAAAGCAGCGCCACGCCGTAATGGCCTTTTTGCCCGTGGTAATACACGTGATAGCCCAAAGCCTGTACTTCGGCCAAGGGGAATTGGTCATCGTGGACTTTGGTTTCCTGCAGGCCGATCACGTCGGGTTGGTGTTTCTCGATCAACGCTGCCAGCTGATGAGGGCGAGCGCGCAGCCCGTTGATATTGAAAGAGACGATTTTCATGGTCGGCAGTCCAGTCTGGCAAAACGGCGATGCTAGCCGACAAGTCCGACGGGGGCCAGCGTGGCGGTAGGGTGGATGCACTGCTAATGTCTGGGAACGACTCGCGCCGTACAAGTTCGTACCCATAAGAACGCCACCTTTCAATGGCGCCCAGGGAGATTGAACGTATGCCCGACACCACTGCCCAGATTCACCTGCTCGACAGCGGATATTCCCGCGAAGCGCGCTCATTGCTGTACCAGGCCTATCGTCATGAGCCGACCTTCGCCTATATCTTCGAAGCCGAGCGTCCGGGCTACGAGCAGCGCGTGCGGGCCACGGTGCGCGAGTTGGTCAAGCAGCATTTCTTCCAGAAGTTGCCGGCCATCGGCCTATTGGTAAATGATCGCTTGATCGGCATTGCCTTGATCGCGCCACCGCAACGGCGCCTGGGGATCACCGAGAGCTGGGCCTGGCAATTGCGCATGTGGCTGAGCACCGGCGTGCGCGGTACGCGGCGTTACCTGGAATACCATCACGCGGTGCTGGCGTGCCTGCCGGGGGACGCGGTGCATGTGCTGCCGCTGTTGGGCATTCACCCGCAATTCCAGGGCAAGCACTACGGCGAGCAACTGCTGGAAGCGGTGCACAACTGGTGTGCCGAAGACCCACACTCGTCGGGCGTGGTGGTCGACACCGGCAACTCCCGCTACCTGGAGTTCTACAAACGCCAAGGCTATGAGGAAATCGGTGAGGTCGCCGTAGGGCCGATCCTGGAGCACGTGTTTTTTCACCCCAATCCCCAGGCGTTACATGCTGCAACGGGTTAAGACAGAATTATTCAGACAATTCCGAGTTCAAACAGTCTCCCTAGCTCGTGTAGCATCCGCGCCTATGAAGTTTCCAGGAAGATTTACCAGCGGCTTGGTTCTGCTGTTCACAAGCTGCGGCGCTTTGGCGCAAAGCGAATTGGACGTGCGTGTCAAACCCTCCAACGACGCGTTGAAAGCCAACATCGAAGGCTATATCGGCGGGGTCGGCGATCGTGATGAAGAAGCGTTGCTGCGGTTCAGCCGTGGCGCCGAGGAGCAGGCGCGCAAAGCGGCGCAGGCTCTGGGTTTCTATCAGCCGCAGATCGCCAGTGATGTACAGGGCGGCAAAAACCCGCGCCTGATCCTCACCATCGACCCCGGCGAACCGGTGCATTTGCGCAACGTGACCATTCGGGTCGACGGCCAGGCGGCGAGCCTCAAGGCGTTTCGCGTGCCGGCCGGTGACGACCTCAAGCCCGGCGCCGTGCTCAACCACGGCCATTATGAAGACGCCAAGCGTCTGATCCAGAACCAGGCGTCACGCTACGGCTTTTTCAGCGGGCGTTTTATCAGCCAGAAGCTGTCGGTGGACCCCAAGGCGGGCGTGGCCGATATCGAACTCATTTATGACAGTGGCAAGCGCTACACCATGGGCAAGGTCAACTTCACCGGCGACACGCCGTTCGATGCCGACCTGCTGCAACGCATGGTGCCGTTCAAAAGCGGCACCCCCTACGATTCCGAATTGATCGCCGAACTCAATCAGAACCTGCAAGCGAGCGGGTTCTTCGAAGGCGTGCGCGTGGACGCCGCACCCGCTGCCGCCACCGACGATGTGATCCCGGTGGCGGTGCAGTTGGAAACCCGCAAGCCGCGCACCATGGGCCTGGGCCTGGGCTACTCGACCGACGTCGGCCCGCGCGGCAAGGCCAACTGGACCCGCCACTGGGTCAACCCCCAAGGCCATAGCTACGGCTGGGAAGCCGAGTTATCGGCGCCGCGCCAGAACGTCGGGCTGTGGTACGACGTGCCGCTGGACCCGCCGCTGACCGACAAGCTGCGCTTTGCCGGCGGCTACCAGAACGAAGAACTCGCCGGCACCGACACCTTGAGTAAATTGCTCACGGTCGGTCCCGAATGGCACAGCAAGTTGCCCAGTGGCTGGACCCGGATCATCTCGCTCAAGTACCAGCGTGAAGAATATCGCCTGGGCAATGATTCCGGCTTGAGTAACCTGGTGATGCCGGGGATCAGTTATTCCTACCTGCGCAGCGACAACCGTATCGACCCGCACAACGGCTACCGCTTGATGTTCGACACCAAGGTCGCCAAGGAAGGGCTCGGTTCCGACACCAACCTGCTTTACGGCACGGCGACCATCAAGGGCCTGACCACGCTGTGGGACAACCATCGCTTCCTGGGCCGTGCACAGTTCGGCGGCAGTGCCACCAATGGCTACAAATCCGTGCCGCCCTCGCTGCGCTTCTTTGCCGGGGGTGACCAGAGCGTACGCGGCTACGAGTACCAGACCCTGTCGCCGGAGAACGACCGTGGTGACCGTATCGGCGGCCGCTACATGGTGGCCCTGAGCGCCGAGTATCAATACTCCATCGCCGAGAAATGGCGGATCGCGACCTTTATCGACCAGGGCAACTCGTTCAACACCCTGGACATGCCCAGCCTGAAAACCGGTGTCGGTGTGGGTATCCGCTGGGTCTCGCCGGTGGGGCCGATCCGCCTCGACCTGGCCCATGCCCTCGAAGATCCGGGCGGCATTCGATTGCACTTTTCCATGGGGCCTGAGCTGTGATGCGTGGTTTGAAAATAGCGGGGCTGGCCGTGGTGGCGCTCCTCGCTTTAGTGTTTGTGGGGTTATGGGCGCTGCTTGGCAGCCAGGCGGGCAGCCGTTGGGCATTGGGCCAGGTGCCGGGTTTGAGCGTCGAGAACTTCCAGGGGCATTTAGGTGGCCAATGGAGCGCCGATCACCTCCTTTGGCAGCAGGGCACCAGCCGCGTCGAGCTTGATGCGCCGAAATTCGATTGGTCACCGGCCTGCCTGTTGCGCATGACGGTGTGCATCAATCAGTTGGACGTGGAGCAGGTCAACCTGCACTTTGCGCCCAGCACGGAAGAGAGCAGCGGGCCGATCCAATTGCCTGAGTTGAAATTGCCGGTTGCCATCCAGTTGGGCGAAGTTCGCGTCGGTAGCCTGGTGTTCAATGGCAGCGAAGAGCTCAAGGGCCTGCAATTGGCCGCGCACTGGACGGCGGCGGGTCTGCAGATCGACTCGGTGCACCTGCAACGCGATGGGCTGGTGCTGGACCTCAATGGCCTGTTGCAACCTGTGGGCGATTGGCCGCTGACCGCCACCGGCAACTTGAGCTTGCCCTATGCCCCGGGCGGCGCGCCGTGGAAGGTGGCCCTCAAGGTCGATGGCGACTTGCTCAAGACCCTCAAGCTCGACGCCGACAGCAGCGGCTACCTGCCGGCCAAGCTCAGCGGCGAACTGCAGCCCCTGGTGGAGAACCTTCCCGCGCAACTGCATCTCACCGCCGATGGCTTCAAAGCCAGCGCCGACCTGCCCGACACCCTGCAACTCAATCAACTGGACCTCACCGCCCAAGGTGATTTGCACAACGGTTACCAACTGCTGGGCAAAGCGCTGTTGCCGGCGGAAAAAGGGCCGGTGGACTTGCTGCTGCAAGGCAAGGTCGACGCCAAGGGCGCGCAGATCGCCGGGCTCGACTTGACTGCCGGCGACCAGCAAAGCCTCAAGCTCAACGCCAACCTGGACTGGCAACAAGGCTTCAGCGCCGACGCCAGGATCGACTGGCGGGATTTCCCCTGGCATCGCCTCTACCCACTGATCGACGAACCGCAGGTGGTATTGCGTACCTTTAATGGTGAAGTCTCCTACAAAGACGGCAACTACCTCGGCAACCTCAAGGCCGACCTCGACGGCCCGGCCGGCAAATTCAATGTGGTAACGCCGTTCAGTGGCGACCTCAAGCAGGTCTTCCTGCCGGAGTTGAAACTGAGCGCCGGCCAAGGCAAGGCCGAGGGCCACCTGAACCTGCAATTTGCCGACGGCATCGCCTGGGACACCGCGTTGGACCTGTCGGCGCTGAACCCGGCGTATTGGGTCGCCGAATTGCCGGGCACCCTGGCCGGCCCACTGCGCAGCAAGGGTGAGTTCAAGAATGAACAGCTCAAGCTCAACGCCGACCTCGACCTCAAGGGCCGTCTGCGTGGGCAAACCGCCGTACTGGCCGCCAAGGCCGAAGGGGCGGGCGAGCAATGGACCCTGGCCAACCTGGATATCCGCCTGGGCGACAATCGCATCAACGGCAGTGGCAGCTTGCAGCAGCGTCTGGCAGGGCAGATCGATATCAAGCTGGCGCGTCTGGCCCAGTTGTGGCCACAGCTGCGCGGGCAGATCAATGGCCGGGTGGATGTCGCCGGCAGCCTGAAGGCGCCGCAAGGCAAGCTTGATCTCAAAGGCCAGCAATTGGCATTCGCCGATAATCGCCTGCAGAGCCTGAGCCTCGACGCCACGCTCGACAGCGCCCAGCGCGCCAGGCTCGACCTCAAGGGTAGCGGCATTCAGGCCGGCGAAACCCAGGTCGGCACCCTGACTGCCAGCGCCCAGGGCGACATCAAGAGCCAGAAAGTCCAGTTGGACCTGGCCGGCCCGCTGGTCAAGCTGGCTCTGGCCCTGGACGGCAATCTCGACAAGGGCAACTGGCGCGGGCGCCTGGCCAGTGGCGAGGTACAAGCCGGTGGCCAGGACTGGAACCTGCAGGCCCCGGCGAAGATCGAGCGGCTGGCGGACGGCAAGCTGACCTTCGCTGCACATTGTTGGGTGTCCGGTGCGGCCAGCCTGTGTGGTGAGGATCAGCGTCTGATGCCCGAACCCAAATTGCGCTACCACCTCAAGCAATTCCCCATCGACAGCCTGGCGGCCTTCTTGCCCAAAGACTTTGCCTGGCAGGGCAAGCTCAACGCCGACCTGCAGCTCGACCTGCCCGCCAGCGGCCCCAAGGGCGTGGTCGCAGTGGACGCCAGTGGCGGCACCTTGCGCGTCAAGGACAAGGCCCAGTGGCTGGACTTTCCCTACGAGACCCTGAAGCTGGAAAGTACCCTCAAACCTGACCGCATCGACACCCAACTCAACTTCCGCGGCGGCAGGCTCGGAGAGCTGCTGGTGCAGGCGCAGATCAATCCGTTGCCGAAGAACAAGCCGATGACCGGCAATTTCAGCCTGACCGGCCTGGACCTCGCCGTGGCGCGGCCCTTTGTGCCGATGGTGGAAAAACTCAACGGCAAGCTCAATGGCAGCGGCCGCATCTCCGGTGGCCTGCTCGCGCCGCAGGTCAACGGCAGCGTGAACCTGGTGGGCGGCGAGATTTCCGGGCCGCAATTGCCGGTGAGCCTGGAGGGCCTGAATGTACAGGCGCTGATCGCCGGTGAGAATGTGCAGCTCAATGGTGGCTGGCGCAGTGGCAAGGCCGGGCAGGGCAGCCTCAAGGGCCAGATCGGTTGGGGCCAGGCCCTGGCGGTCGACCTCAGCCTGCAAGGTTCGCAACTGCCGGTGACGGTGGAGCCTTACGCCGTGCTGGAAGTGGCGCCCGACCTGAAGATCAGCCTCAAGGGCGACAAGCTGGCCATTGCCGGCAAGGTGCACATCCCGCGCGGCGATATCACCGTGCGTGAACTGCCGCCGTCGACCGTCAAGGTCTCGGATGACACGATCATCGTCGGCAGCCAGACCGAGGAGGGCAAGCCGCCGATGGCGATGGCCATGGATATCGACGTGGTGGTGGGCGAAGACCAGCTCAACTTCGCAGGCTTCGGCCTGACCGCCAAGGTGCAGGGCCAGGTGCATATCGGCGACAACATGGACACCCGCGGCGAGCTGTGGCTCAACGACGGTCGCTACCGCGCCTACGGGCAAAAACTCGATGTGCGGCGTGCCCGGCTGTTGTTTGCCGGGCCGCTCGACCAGCCGTATCTGGACATCGAAGCCGTGCGCAAGACCGGCGATGTCACTGCCGGTATCCGTCTGAGCGGCAGCGCCGAACAGCCGACCACGCAGATCTTCTCGGAGCCGGCCATGAGCCAGGAGCAGGCGCTGTCCTACCTGGTGCTGGGGCGTCCGCTGAGCACCACCGGCGAAGACAACAACATGCTCGCCCAAGCCGCATTGGGCCTGGGGTTGATGGGCAGTGCCGGGGTGACTTCGGACATCGCCAAGAACCTGGGTATCCAGGACTTCGAACTCGACACCCAGGGCAGCGGTAACACCACGGCGGTAGTGGCCAGCGGCAAGATCACCGAGAACCTCAGCCTGCGTTATGGGGTTGGGGTGTTCGAGCCGGCCAATACCATTGCGCTGCGCTATCTGCTCAGCAAGAAGGTGTATCTGGAAGTGGCCAGTGGCGTAGCCAGTTCGCTGGATATTTTCTACAAGCGGGATTTCTAGGTCTCACTCGCACAAAAAATAGTGCGGGGAGGCTTGATTGTGGGAGGGGGCTTGCTCCCGATAGCGGTGTATCAGTCACAGACAAGCTGGCTGAAATACCGCTATCGGGAGCAAGCCCCCTCGCACATTAGCAAGCAAGCTAATAATTCCATTTGACATTCGCTGCCTAAGCAGTAACATCTTGTCATACATTCACTGCCTAGGCAGTAATAAGGTGACTTCCGATGGCCCACTTCACCCCTGACAGTTTCCGCAACTGCCACCTCGGCCTCCTGCTGGGCCGAGCCGCACTGCTCAAAGACCGCATCATCGACACCCATATGGAACCCCACGGTGTGACCGCCGCGCAGTTCAAGGTGTTGATCATCATTGCCCAATTCGACGTCGACACCCCGGCCGAGCTGTGCCGCAACCTGTCCCTGGACAGCGGCTCCATGACCCGGATGCTCGACCGTCTGGAACAGAAGGGCCTGCTCGCGCGCAAGCGTTCCGAGCACGACCGGCGCCAGGTGCAACTGGTGCTTACCGAGGACGGTCAGCGCCTGGCGGACATGTTGCCGTACATCGGCGCCCAGTCGATGAACGAACTGGCCGGAGCCCTGGAGCCTGGCGAGTTGCAAACCCTGGAACGCATCCTCAAGAAAATCCTGATAGCTGCGGGTGACGCCATCGTCATCCAGCGGGTAGGTGATCAATGAACACGCGCACACTCAGCCTGCTGCTGGTGGCGATGACCCTGGCCGGTTGCGCCAACTACAGCGGCCTCGACACTCAAGGCAAACGCCTCGACGCCAACACCCTGCAAACCGGCAAATCCCTCAGTGGCGTGACCCTGTCGACGGCCGCCTGGCCGACCGCCGATTGGTGGAAAAGCCTGGGCGACCCGCAACTCGATGGCCTGATTCGCGAGGCCCTGCAAAACAGCCCGGACATGCAAGTGGCCAGCGCCCGTGCGCACCAGGCCCAAGCGGCTGCCTTTGCCGCCGACGCCGCACGCATGCCGACCCTGGATGCCAGCGCCGGTATCAGCCGCTCGCGGTTGGCCAAGGACCAGGACCCGCGAGGGCAGGGCGATGCCTACGCCACGGTGCGTAACATCAGTGCCGGCTTCAACTACAACTTCGATCTCTGGGGTGGCCAGCGCGCCGCCTGGGAAGCCGCGTTGGGCCAGGCCCGTGCCGCCGAAGTCGACCAGCAGGCCGCGCGCCTGACCCTGGCCGCCAACGTGGCCAAGGCTTACAGCGACCTGGGCCAGGCGCATATCGTGCGTGACCTGGCCAATGAAGACCTCAAGCGCACGCGCCAGATGCTCGACCTGAGCAAGCGCCGCCTGAGTTCGGGCATCGACAGTGAGTATCAGTTCCAACAGACCGAAAGCCTGGAAGCCAGCTCCGAATCGCAACTGATCGATGCGGAAAAACAACTGCAGAGCGCCAAGATCGCTCTGGCGGTATTGCTCGGCAAAGGGCCCGATCGTGGCAACGAACTGGCCCGCCCGAACGTATTGAAAGCCAGCGCCGTGGCCGTGCCGTCCGTGCTGCCGGCCGAGCTGCTGGGCCGTCGCCCGGACCTGATCGCCGCGCGCTGGCGTGTCGAGGCTGCAAGCAAAAATATCGACGCGAGCAAAACCCGCTTTTACCCCAACCTCAACCTGAGCGCGAGCGCCGGGGCCGAGTCGTTGCTGGGGGATGCGATGTTCGGCTCGGCCAGCCGGTTCTTCAGCATTGCGCCGACGATCTCGTTGCCGATCTTCGATGGCGGGCGCCTGCGTGCCGACCTGGATGCCCGCGACGCCGATTACGACCTGGCCGTTGCCCAGTACAACAAAACCCTGGTGCAGGCCTTGGGCGATATCGGCACCACCCTGTCCCAGCTACGCGACACCGGACGGCAGATCCAGGCCCAGCAACACGCTGCGGACATTGCCAGGCAGTCCTTTGATACCGGTATGCAGCGCTACAGCTCCGGGATCGGTAGCTACCTGGACGTGCTCAGCATCGAGCAGCAATTGCTGCAGGCCCAGCGCCAGCTGGCGACCCTGAATGCGGCACAGATCGATTTGTCGATTCAATTGATGCAGGCCCTGGGTGGCGGGTTCAACGCCAATAACGTGGCCGCAACCACCCCAGCCACACGCACGGAATAATTGGAGGTATTTGTCATGGCCACTGCCGACAGCAACAACGCAAACGAACCCACCAACGACAGCAACCCGCGCAAACGCAAGGTGATGCTGCTGCTCCTGGCGCTGATCGTCATCCTCGGCGCCGTGGGCGTGTGGGGCTGGTATGAGTTCTACGGCCGCTTCAGCGAAAGTACCGACGACGCCTATGTGAACGGCAACGTGGTGGAAATCACTCCGTTGGTCACCGGCACTGTGGTCAGCATCGGTGCCGACGATGGCGACCTGGTCCACGAAGGCCAGGTGCTGGTCAACTTCGACCCGAATGACGCCGCCGTCGGCCTGCAAAGTGCCCAGGCCAACCTGGCGCGCACCGTGCGCCAGGTGCGCGGCTTGTACAGCAACGTCGATGGTATGAAAGCGCAGGTCAATGCGCAGAAAGCCGATGTGCAGACCGCCCAGGATAACTACAACCGCCGTAAAACCCTGGCCCAGGGCGGCGCGATCTCCCAGGAAGAACTGTCCCACGCCCGTGACAGCCTGACCGCCGCGAAGAACGCCCTGACCAACCTTGAGCAGCAACTCAAGACCAGCAACGCGCTGGTGGATGACACCGTGATCAGTTCGCACCCCGACGTACAAGCCGCCGCCGCGCAACTGCGCCAGGCCTACCTGACCAACGCCCGCAGCACCTTGATTGCGCCGGTCACCGGTTACGTGGCCAAGCGCACCGTGCAACTGGGCCAGCGCGTACAGCCGGGTACCGCCTTGATGGCCGTGATCCCGCTCGACCAGCTGTGGATCGACGCCAACTTCAAGGAAACCCAGCTGCGCAACATGCGCATCGGCCAGCCGGTGGACATCGAAGCGGACATCTACGGCAGCGACGTGAAATTCAGCGGTACCGTCGACAGCCTCGGCGCCGGCACCGGCAGCGCATTTGCCCTGCTGCCGGCGCAGAACGCCACTGGTAACTGGATCAAGATCGTCCAGCGGGTACCGGTGCGCATCCACATCAACGCCGACGAGTTGGCCAAAAACCCGCTGCGGGTCGGCTTGAGTACCCTGGTCAATGTGGACCTGCACGACCAGAGCGGCCCGGTGCTGGCGCAACAGGCGCCGCAAAAGGCCTCGTTCACCACCAATGTGTATGACCGCCAACTGGCCGAAGCCGACGCCATGATCACCCAGTTGATCCATGACAACAGCATCGCCGCACCCAAGGCTGTGCAACGCTGATGAGCAATAACGCCTCCTTCACGCCACCCAGCCTGGTGATGGCCACTATTGGCCTGTCGCTGGCGACCTTTATGCAGGTGCTCGACACCACCATCGCCAACGTGGCGTTGCCGACCATTTCCGGCAACCTCGGCGTGAGTTCGGAGCAGGGCACCTGGGTCATTACCTCGTTTGCGGTGAGCAACGCGATTGCCTTGCCGCTCACCGGCTGGTTGAGCCGGCGCTTCGGTGAGGTGAAGCTGTTTTTATGGGCGACCATCCTGTTTGTGCTGGCGTCGTTTATGTGTGGTGTATCCACCTCGATGCCCGAGCTGATCGGTTTTCGCGTGCTGCAAGGCTTGGTGGCGGGGCCGCTGTACCCGATGACCCAGACGTTGCTGATCGCGGTGTATCCGCCGGCGAGACGGGGGATGGCCCTGGCGTTGCTGGCGATGGTCACGGTGGTGGCGCCGATCGCCGGGCCTATCCTCGGCGGCTGGATCACCGACAGCTACAGCTGGCCGTGGATCTTCTTCATCAACGTGCCCATCGGCATCTTTGCGGTGATGGTGGTGCGTGCGCAGTTGAAGAACCGCCCGGTGGTCACCAGCTATCAGCCGATGGACTACGTCGGGCTGTTGAGCCTGATCGTCGGCGTGGGCGCCTTGCAGATCATCCTCGACAAGGGCAACGACCTGGACTGGTTCGAATCCAACTTCATCATCATGGGCGCCGTGATCTCGGCGATTGCCCTGGCGGTGTTCGTGATCTGGGAAATGACCGACAAGCACCCGGTGGTCAACCTGCGGTTGTTCGCCTACCGCAACTTCCGTATCGGCACCATCGTGTTGATCCTGGGCTACGCGGGTTTCTTCGGCATCAACCTGATCCTGCCGCAATGGTTGCAGACCCAGATGGGCTACACCGCCACCTGGGCCGGCCTGGCGGTGGCGCCAATCGGGATTTTGCCGGTGCTGATGTCGCCCTTCGTGGGCAAGTACGCGCACAAGTTCGACCTGCGCCTGCTGGCGGGCCTGGCGTTCCTGGCGATCGGCTTGAGTTGCTTCATGCGCGCCGGTTTCACCAATGAAGTGGACTTCCAGCACGTTGCCCTGGTGCAGTTGTTCATGGGTATCGGCGTGGCGCTGTTCTTTATGCCGACCTTGAGCATCCTGATGTCCGACCTGCCGCCGCACCAGATTGCCGACGGCGCCGGGCTGGCGACGTTCCTGCGTACCCTGGGCGGTAGCTTCGCGGCATCGCTGACCACCTGGATCTGGATTCGCCGGGCCGACCAGCACCATGCGTATATGAGCGAGAACATGACCACCTATGACTCGGCCACCCGTGACGCCCTGAATGCGTTGGGCGGGGCAGGGCAGAAGGCTTACACCCAGCTGGACCAGATCCTCACCAGCCAGGCGTACATGATGTCCACCGTGGATTACTTCACGTTGCTGGGCTGGATGTTCATGGCGTTGATGCTGCTGGTGTGGCTGGCCAAGCCGCCGTTCACCGCCAAAGCGGGGCCTGCGGCTTCCGGCCACTGATCCCGGGGTACACGCGGTCCAAATGTGGGAGGGAGCAAGCCTCCTCCCACATTTGAATCTTTGTTCACATTGGAACAGTGATGTCTGGGGTTCAGGCGCCAGGCAGCGCCAACTGCGTATTGATGAAATCAAACGCCGCCAACTGAAAGCCTTGCTCATCCACCTGCAATGCCCACCCTTGCTTATCCCAATCCCCCAGCACAATGCGCTTGGCCGCCTGGTCGCCGATCTGCAGTTTATGAATGGCGGGGCGGTGGGTATGGCCGTGGACCAGGGTGCGTACGCCGAACTGCTGCATGATGCGCGGCACTTCTTCGGGGGTGACATCGACAATGTCGTTGGCCTTCATGCGCGTCTGCGCACGGCTTTCGCTGCGCAGCTTGCGCGCCAGCTTGTGCCGGGTGCCCAGGGGCAGGTGGCGCAGGATAAACAGCACAATCGGGTTACGCAGGATGCGCCGCAGCTTCATATAGCCGACGTCGCGGGTGCAGAGGCTATCGCCGTGCATCAAGAGCACCGGCTCGCCGTAGAACTGCACGACACTCGGGTCCTTGAGCAAGGTGGCGCCTGCCGCTTTGCAGAACCGCTTGCCGATCAGGAAGTCGCGATTGCCGTGCATGAGGAAAATCGGGGTGCCGCTGTCGCTCAGCTCACGCAGAGCCTCGCAGATGGAGCGCTGGAAGGGGGTCATGCCGTCGTCGCCAATCCAGGCTTCAAAGAAGTCCCCCAGAATGTACAACGCCTGGGCGCCACGGGCGCGGCCTTGGAGCAGATCCAGAAACGCCCGGGTAATGTCCGGGCGTTCCTCTTCCAGATGCAAATCTGAAATCAGTAATATCACCCAACGATCTCGGCTTTCTCGACGATCACGTCTTCTACCGGTACGTCCTGGTGACCGGCTTTACCGGTGGTCTGCACGCTTTTGATCTTGTCGACAACGGCGGTGCCTTCGGTGACTTTACCGAATACCGCGTAACCCCAACCCTGCACGTTCTTGCCGCTGTGGTTCAGGAAAGCGTTGTCGGCCACGTTGATGAAAAACTGCGCGGAGGCCGAATGCGGCTCCATGGTACGGGCCATGGCGACGGTGTACTTGTCGTTGGAAAGGCCGTTGTCCGCTTCGTTCTGGATGCTTGGGCGCTTGTCTTTCTTTTCTTTCATGCCGGGTTCGAAACCACCGCCCTGGATCATGAAGTTACCGATCACACGGTGGAACACCGTGTTTTCGTAGTGGCCGGCCTTAACGTATTCGATGAAGTTGGCGACGGTGATCGGCGCTTTCTCGGCGTTCAGCTCGATGACGATGTCACCGTGGTTGGTGGTCAGTTTGACTTGGGTCATGGTCGTGTCTCTTTCAAGGAATTCGTGGGTTGGACGCCTGGGCGCCGTGACCGGTTTGGCTCAATGGCAGCCAAGGCGCGCAGTTTAGCGTGCCTGGCAGGAATTTCGAGGTGGTTTTTTACCGCGTCCGTCATTAAAACAGCAATTAAAGCTGCAGTTTTCGGTCGTACCCTGTCAGCGGCTTGACAGCATCAGCTATGATAACGGCTTTGTTTTATCTGGCCCCCACCGGCCACGTACCTGTCTGTTCAAGGATCCTATGAGCAAGCCCACTGTCGACCCTACCTCGAATTCCAAGGCCGGACCTGCCGTCCCGGTCAATTTCCTGCGCCCGATCATCCAGGCGGACCTGGATTCGGGCAAGCACACGCAGATCGTCACCCGCTTCCCGCCAGAGCCCAACGGCTACCTGCACATCGGCCACGCCAAGTCGATCTGTGTGAACTTCGGCCTGGCCCAGGAGTTCGGTGGCGTCACGCACCTGCGTTTCGACGACACCAACCCGGCCAAGGAAGACCAGGAATACATCGACGCCATCGAAAGTGACGTGAAGTGGCTGGGTTTCGAATGGTCCGGTGAAGTGCGCTATGCCTCGCAATACTTCGACCAGTTGCACGACTGGGCCGTCGAGCTGATCAAGGCCGGCAAGGCCTACGTCGACGACCTGACCCCGGAGCAGGCCAAGGAATACCGTGGCAGCCTGACCGAGCCTGGCAAGAACAGCCCGTTCCGCGACCGTTCGGTGGAAGAGAACCTGGACTGGTTCGCCCGCATGCGCGCCGGTGAGTTCCCCGACGGTGCCCGTGTGCTGCGCGCCAAGATCGACATGGCCTCGCCGAACATGAACCTGCGCGACCCGATCATGTATCGCATCCGCCATGCCCACCACCACCAGACCGGTGACAAGTGGTGCATCTACCCGAACTACGACTTCACCCACGGTCAGTCGGACGCCATCGAAGGCATCACCCACTCCATCTGCACCCTGGAGTTCGAAAGCCATCGCCCGCTGTACGAATGGTTCCTGAGCAACCTGCCAGTGCCGGCGCAGCCGCGTCAGTACGAGTTCAGCCGCCTGAACCTGAACTACACCATCACCAGCAAGCGCAAGCTCAAGCAACTGGTTGATGAAAAGCACGTGCATGGCTGGGACGACCCACGCATGTCCACGCTGTCGGGTTTCCGTCGCCGTGGCTACACGCCAGCTTCGATCCGCAACTTCTGCGACATGGTCGGCACCAACCGTTCCGACGGCGTGGTCGACTTCGGCATGCTCGAATTCAGCATCCGCCAGGACCTGGACGCCAACGCCCCGCGCGCCATGTGCGTGCTGCGCCCGTTGAAAGTCGTGATCACCAACTACCCGGAAGATAAGGTCGAGAACCTCGAGCTGCCGCGTCATCCGCAGAAAGAAGAACTCGGCGTGCGCAAGCTGCCGTTCGCCCGTGAAATCTACATCGACCGCGATGACTTCATGGAAGAGCCGCCAAAGGGCTACAAGCGCCTGGAGCCGAACGGCGAAGTGCGCCTGCGTGGCAGCTATGTGATCCGTGCCGACGAAGCGATCAAGGACGCCGAGGGCAACATCGTCGAACTGCGCTGCTCGTACGACCCGGACACCCTGGGCAAGAACCCTGAAGGCCGCAAGGTCAAGGGCGTGATCCACTGGGTACCGGCCGCGGCCAGCATCGAGTGCGAAGTGCGCCTGTACGATCGTCTGTTCCGCTCGCCGAACCCTGAAAAGGCCGAAGACAGCGCGAGCTTCCTCGACAACATCAACCCTGACTCCCTGCAAGTACTCACTGGTTGTCGTGCCGAACCCTCGTTGGGCGAAGCACAGCCGGAAGACCGTTTCCAGTTCGAGCGCGAAGGCTACTTCTGCGCGGATATCAAGGACTCGAAACCAGGCGCTCCGGTCTTCAACCGTACCGTGACCTTGCGTGATTCGTGGGGCCAGTGATCAAGTCTTAAGGAAGCCGATGTGCTAACGATCTACAACACACTCAGCAAGACCAAAGAAGTCTTCAAGCCGCTGGATGGCAACAAGGTGCGCATGTACGTGTGCGGCATGACCGTGTACGACTACTGCCACATTGGCCATGGCCGCAGCATGGTTGCCTTCGACCTGGTCACCCGCTGGCTGCGTTTCAGCGGTTATGACCTGACCTATGTGCGCAACATCACCGACATCGACGACAAGATCATCAACCGTGCCAACGAAAACGGCGAGTCGTTCGACGCGCTGACCGAGCGCATGATTGCCGCCATGCATGAGGATGAGGCACGCCTCAACATCCTCAAGCCGGACATGGAACCGCGTGCCACGGACCACATCCCTGGCATGCACGCGATGATCCAGACCCTGATCGACAAGGGCTACGCCTACGCCCCGGGCAATGGCGACGTGTACTATCGCGTCGCCAAGTTCATGGGCTACGGCAAGCTGTCGCGCAAGAAGATCGAAGACCTGCGCATCGGCGCCCGCATCGAAGTCGACGAAGCCAAGCAAGATCCGCTCGACTTCGTGCTGTGGAAAGCCACCAAGCCGGGCGAGCCAAGCTGGGAATCGCCATGGGGCGCCGGGCGTCCGGGCTGGCACATCGAATGCTCGGTGATGTCCACCTGCTGCCTGGGCGAGACCTTCGACATTCATGGCGGCGGCAGCGACCTCGAGTTCCCCCACCACGAAAACGAAATCGCCCAGAGCGAAGCCGCCACCGGCAAGACCTACGCCAATGCCTGGATGCACTGCGGCATGATCCGCATCAATGGCGAGAAGATGTCCAAGTCCTTGAACAACTTCTTCACCATCCGCGACGTGCTCGAGAAGTATCACCCGGAAGTGGTGCGCTACCTCTTGGTGTCCAGCCACTATCGCAGTGCGATCAACTACTCGGAAGACAACCTCAAGGACGCCAAGGGCGCCCTGGAACGTTTCTACCATGCGTTGAAGGGCTTGCCGGCAGTCGCTCCAGCGGGCGGCGAAGCCTTCGTGGCTCGCTTCACCGAAGTCATGAACGACGACTTCGGCACCCCGGAAGCCTGCGCGGTGCTATTCGAGATGGTGCGCGAGATCAACCGTCTGCGCGAGAGCGATCTCGACGCAGCGGCGGGCCTGGCGGCGCGCTTGAAAGAGCTGGCGAGTGTGCTCGGGGTTCTGCAAATGAAGCCTGAGGAGTTCCTGCAAGCCGGCGCTGAAGGGCGTGTGGACGCCGCTGAAGTGGATGCGCTGATCCAGGCGCGTCTGACCGCGCGTACCAACAAGGACTGGGCGGAATCCGACCGTATCCGTGACCAACTGACCGCGATGGGTGTGGTGTTGGAAGACGGGAAGGGCGGGACGACGTGGCGGTTGGCTGACTGACCATTGTTTGCTGCACGCTGAATGAAAAACGCCCCGACTGGTTCGGGGCGTTTTTTTATTCGCTGTTTGTGCTGCACCGACGCTACCTGCAAACGATCCCTCCTCGGCAGGCATCTAAAGTGCATTATCAGCGAGAGCCTATATTCAAAACCCCATCTTTAATCTCCGCAATTTCGGGTTTGGTTTCGTCAAATTTCCGGGCTTTGAATTTGAAGGTCCCCTGCACATTCTCCAAGCTTGGAGGAGCAAGTAAAGTAATTGTGCCTGCGATGGCGTTATACGAGTCGAGGGCTGGGGTGTTAGGCGGTGTGTAGTGGGCGACGATCCCATTGACTGAACCATCAAGAGGGTATGTCCCCGCCAGAGTGCCTAAAGGAATGCCGAAGCTGATCTGGTGGACGCGAAAGGGGTTGAAGATATGGTGGTACGCCCTGACGATAAGTCGAACGCCTGTTTCGCTGGTAATGGCGATATTGGATTCAAACTTAAACTTTTCGCCCTCCACGGAAATCTCGGCGATGACTTCCTTTGCGACCGAGATAGTGGATGTCGCTACTGATGAGTTATTCATAATATGGCCCTATTGAAAGCTGTCATGCGGATGCAAGGCAGTGAAAAAACAATAGGTAAGTCAATAAGTATTCGGAACTGTCAGATTTAACAGTTTTTTAGTCTGGTTTGTAATAAGGAAAACGTTGCTCTATTCCTTTTGTGGCGTTGTGTTGTGCTTAACCTCAACGCGTGTCACTTACCTCATACCGACTCTGCACAAACCCATTGTCCGACACATGCGTGCTGACGTGATGAAGCTCATGCTCACGGCCAACCTGGCTGAACAGCGGAATGCCTTGCCCCAGCAAGACCGGGATACGCGTGATGATCAGCTCGTCGATCAGGCCCGCTTCCAGAAATGCCTGGATCGTCTGGCCTCCATCGATATACAGATGCTTCATGCCGCGTTCGGCTAGCTGGGCCACCACCGCAGGCGCGTCGGCTGCCATGACTTCGACCTTGCCTTCCAGATGGGCAGGCAGCGCCAGCGGACGGTGCGAAAGCGCTATGACCGGCGTGCCTTCATAAAGCCACTCGGCGAAGGACGCCACCTTCTCCAGGGTTTTGCGGCCCATCACCAGTGCATCAACGGTGGCGATATAGCTTTCAAACGTCATGCCGTTCAAGACAGCACGTTCATACTCCGGCCGAAGAAGCCACTCGATATCGCCATCGGGTCGTGCGATAAACCCGTCGATGCTGGCTGCGATAAAGACAGAGCATTTGATATCCATGGGGCCGCTTTCCTTTTGTGTCATTGACCTTGAGCGCAAGTGCTAATGGTCATTTAATCCTGATGTGTAACAAGCGAGCGTAGCCAAAAATCATCTGGGTGTCTGGCGGGTGCCAATGCCCCTTTCTGTATTGCGAGGATGTATGCGACGTTGGTTGGGCCGTTACCGTTACGCAATCATTTTCTGGCTGTGCTTCGGCATTTTCCGTACATCCCTGGCCGATTGGAACCCCATTCCGTCCGGCTCCATGCGCCCCACGTTGCTGGAGGGGGATGTGGTGCTGGTCAATCGCGTGGCGTATGACCTCAAGGTGCCGCTGACGGATATTTCCCTGGCCAAGCTCGATAACCCCCAGCGTGGCGATGTGGTCACGTTTTCGTCGCCCAAGGATGGCATGCGCCTGATCAAGCGCATCGTCGGTATACCCGGTGACACCCTGGAAATGAAAGATGAGGTGTTGTGGGTCAACGGCGTGCCTGCCACCTACAGTGATGCGCAGGACATCAGCGAACCCATCGTTGCCGGCCATACGGTGCCGGGGATCAAGCTGAACGAGCTGGCGGCCAACCGTCAGCGCACTGTCCAGTTCATGCCGACCGTGCGGGCGTTGCGCAATTTCGGCCCGGTGGTGGTACCTGCCGACAGCTATTTCATGCTCGGCGACAACCGCGATTACAGCGATGACTCCCGGTATATCGGCTTTGTGCCACGCCGGCTGCTGATCGGGCGAGCGCATCACATCCTTGCCTCAGCCGAGATCCTGGATCACTGGATGCCACGCGTTAGCCGGTTTGGCGCAGCGATTTTGTAATCGGACTCACGCGAGTCCAAATGTGGGAGGGGGCCTGCCCTAATGTCAGTTAAGAGAACCTGCCGCTCACTACAGATGATGTGTTCTACACCCACCATTTAACTGACGGGCATTAGGGCTTGCCCCCGACTGCTGACTGATCCACCGCTATCGGGAGCAAATCGAATCGTCGCACCGCCCCACATGTTTTTCCCTGTCCGCTCGTTGAATCAGCGGCGGCTGCTGACTTCGGCCGGTACGTCGTCACCGGCCATGCGCTTGCGGAACAGTGCGGTGCGGGCCAGTAACAGCGTGGTCACGGGCACCGTGATCGACAGCAGGATCGGGATCAACCAGCCATGCAGTACCGGCCCGGACTTGAGCACCGAAAAGTAGATAATCGATGCCAGCGCCACACACCACGCGCCCAGCGTCGAAGCCAGTGCCGGCGGGTGCATGCGTTGGAAAAAGTCCTTCAGCCGCAACAAGCCGACTGCACCGATCAACGCAAACAGACTGCTGAGCACCAGCAGCCCCGCGACAATCACTTCCACCCATAACGGCATCATTCAATCACCTCCCCACGCAGCAGGAATTTCGCCAGGGCAAACGAACCGACAAAGCCGAACAGCGCGATCAGCAGCGCGGCTTCAAAGTAGGTGTCACTGGCATACCGAATACCCAGCACCAGCATCATCAGCATCGCCAGGATGTACAGGTAGTCCAGCGCCAGTACCCGGTCCTGGGCCGATGGGCCTTTGAACAGGCGGATCAGCGTCAGCACCATGGCCAGCGAGAACAGGAACAGGCTGAACAGGATCGCATTGGAGAGCAGGGCGCTCATTCGAAGATCTCCATCAGGGGCCGTTCGTAAGTGGTCTTGAAGTGCTCGATAAACGGCGCTTCATCCTCCAGGTCGAATACATGCAGCAGCAGGATGCTGCGGTCCAGCGCCAGTTCCGACCAGATCGTGCCGGGCACCACGGTGGTGATCATCGACAGCGCGGCCAGGCCGTTCGGGTCGCGCAGGTCCAGGGGGATCTTGATGAAGCGCGAGCGCGGTGGGCGTGAGCCGCAGGTCAGCACGCCCCAGGCCACTTGCAGGTTGGAGATGACCACATCGCGGCCGACCAGGAAGAACAGGCGGATGATCACCCCGGGGCGGCGGATCCGCACCGGCAGCGGGCGCAACGGCGCCATCATCAGCGGCGCCAGGAAGCCCAGCAGTGCGCCCAGCAGCAGGTTGCCGGGGCTGACCGACAGGTTCAGCACCAGCCACAACAGCCACAGTGCCAGCGACAGCCACGGGGCGGGGAACAGGCGCTTCATGGTTGCACCTCCAGCGCGGCAGCCTTGGCTTCAGGGCTTGGTACCGGGCGTGTGGCCATCACCGCCATCACGTAATGTTCCGGGTTGTTCAGGCTGACGGCCGTGTCCTGGGTGTAGTGCAGCAAGGGTTCGGCCTTGAAGGTCAGCAGGATGCTCAAGCCGAGCAGCAGGAAGATCGGCACGCACTCGTAGCGACGCAGGAGCGGCGAGGGGCGCTCCTCCGGGGTCCAGAAACGCTGGATGCCCAGGCGTGCGAAGGCGATCAACGAAGCCAGGCCCGAGAGGATCAGCAGCGCTACAAGGCCCCAGGCCGCCGGGCGGATCGGTTGGTCAACGCTGACGCCCAACCCGAGCGGATTGACCAGCGCACTGAGCAGGCTCAGCTTGCCGATAAACCCGGACAGCGGCGGCATGCCGATGATCAGCAGCGCACAGGCAATAAAGCTGAGACCTAGGAACGCCATGGTCCAGGGAATCACCTGACCGACCACCGCCTGTTGCTCATCGTCAAGGTTCACACCCGGACGCGGGTGCAGGGACTCCATGGGTTTTGGCAGCGCATCAATCTCTTCATCCAGCGGCAGGTCGTTGGCCGAACGCGAACGCTCGATCAATTCAGCCAGCAGGAACAGCGCGCTCAACGCCAGCGTCGAGCTGACCAGGTAGAACAGCGCACCCGCAATCAGGCTCGGCTGGGCAAAACCGACCGCCGACAGCAAAATCCCCGCCGACACCAGGATGCTCAAGCTCGCCATGCGCTCCAGCCGCTGCGCTGCCACCATCGCCAGTGCCGCGCCGATGATGGTCGCCATACCGCCGTACACCAGCCAATCTCCGCCAAACAAGGCCGAGGCACCGGCCTGGCCGGAAAACAGCAGCGTCCACAGGCGCAGCACGGTGTACACGCCGACCTTGGTCATGATCGCAAACATCGCCGCCACCGGCGCACTGGCCGAGGAGTAGGCGGGCGCCAGCCAGAAATTCAGCGGCCACATGCCGGCCTTGGCCAGGAATGCCGTGGCGAGGATCGCCGCACCGGCGTGCAACAGGCCGCGATCGGCTTCGGGCACCAGCGGGATTTTCAACGCCAGGTCGGCAAAATTCAGGGTGCCGGTGACGCCGTAGATCATCGCCGCGCCGATCAGGAACAGTGACGACGCCACCAGGTTGATCGAGATGTAATGCAGCCCCGCCGACACCCGCGCCCGGCCCGAGCCGTGCAGCATCAAGCCATAGGAGGCCGCCAGCAGCACCTCGAAAAACACGAACAGGTTAAACAGGTCGGCGGTGAGGAAGGCGCCGTAGAGGCCCATCATCTGGATCTGGAACAGCGCGTGGAAACTGGTGCCCGCGCGATCCCAACGCGCCATCGCGAACAACAGCGCACTGACGCCGATGATGCCGGTGAGGACCAGCATCAAGGCCGACAGTTGATCCACCACCAGCACGATACCGAACGGCACCTGCCAGTTGCCCGGCAGGTACACGCCAATCGAGCCGGGGCCGCCTTTTTGTGTCCAGTACAGCAGCAGGATCGCAATGCCCAGGCCGATCATGCTGGAGACCAGATTGATTCTGGCTTTCAGCGGGCGGCGTTTTTCACCGAGCATCAGCATCAGTGCGGCGGTCAGCAACGGCAGCAGGATCGGTGCGATGATCAGTTGGTTCATCCACATCATTGCTTGGGCTCCCGGCCGTCCACATGGTCGGTTCCGGTCAGGCCCCGGGACGCCAGCAACACCACCAGGAACAACGCCGTCATGGCGAAGCTGATCACGATTGCCGTCAGCACCAGGGCCTGGGGCAGGGGGTCGGTATAGTGGAGCAGGTCTTGCGGTACGCCGTCCTTGATGATCGGCTCCTTGCCGATAAACAGGCTGCCCATGCTGAAAATGAACAGGTTCACCCCGTACGACAACAGGCACAGGCCCATCACCACCTGGAACGTCCGTGGCCGCAGGATCAACCACACACCGGAGGCCGCCAGGACCCCAATGGCGATTGCGATGACTTCTTCCATCAGGCGGCTCCTTCTGTTGCGGCAACCACTTTGGCCTGGTTGCTCGGTTTATGCGCGCGTACCGACTGGTGGCCGAGGGCGGTGAGCATCAGCAGCGTGGAGCCAACGACCATGGCGTAAACGCCGACGTCGAAGAACAGCGCACTGGCTACGTGAATGTCGCCCAGCAACGGCAGGCTGAAATGCCAGGTATGCGTGGTCAGGAACGGGTAACCGACCAACAGCGCACCGAGCCCGGTGAGTGTCGCCGAGAGCAGGCCGAAGCCCATCCAGCGCATCGGCCGCAGGCTCATCTGCGCCTCGACCCACTGGGTGCCGGCCACCATGTATTGCAGAATGAACGCCACCGACATCACCAGGCCGGCGACAAAACCACCGCCGGGCTGGTTGTGGCCGCGCATGAACAGGTAGAACGAAACCACCAGCGCAATCGGCAGCAGCAGGCGTACCAGTACTGCGGGCACCATCATGAAGCCCAGGGCGGTATCGCTGGCCTGGCGCGGGTTGACCAGGTCGGTGGCCACGTCCGGTGCCAGTTGGCGCTGTTGCGGTGGCAACTCCATGCTTTCTTTCGACGGCCGGAAGCGGCGCAGCAGGGCATACACGGTCAACGCCACGGCGCCGAGCACAGTGATTTCACCGAGGGTGTCGAAGCCGCGGAAGTCGACGAGCATCACGTTCACCACATTGCTGCCGCCGCCTTCGGGCAAGGCACGACTGAGGTAGAACGAGGAAATATCGTTGGGCGTCTGGCGTGTCAGCATCGCATACGACAACAGCGCCATGCCGCCACCGACCACGCTGGACAGCAGGAAGTCCCGCACGCGGCGGATGCGGGCCTTGCGCAACGAGCTGGGCAGTGGCGAGACCTCTTCGATCCGCCGTGGCAGCCAGCGCAGGCCCAGCAGGATCAGCACCGTGGTGACCACCTCGACCGCCAGTTGCGTCAGCGCCAGGTCCGGCGCCGAGAACCACACGAACGTGACGCAGGTCACCATGCCGCACACGCTGACCATGGTCAGGGCTGCCAGCCGGTGGTACTTGGCTTGCCAGGCGGCGCCCAAGGCACAGGCGATCGCCAGCAACCACAGGGTGACGAACACGATGGAGCCCGGGATCTTCGGCCGGTCACCCCAGCTGAGGCCGCTGTTGAGCATCGGGATCATGCCGCCGATCACCGCCACCAGTACCAACAGGAACAGCTGGGTCTGCAGGCGCTTGGTGCTGATGCGTTTCTCGATCTTGCGCACGCCGCGCATCATCACCACCAGGCTGCGTTCGAACATGCGCTTGCCATTGAAGTAGCTGATGATCGGCGGGTACGCGAAGCGGCCGCGCTTGAGCTGCTTGCGCAGCAGCAGGTACAGCACCACGCCGCCGGTCATGGCCACCAGGCTCATGATCATCGGTGCGTTCCAGCCGTGCCAGATGGCCAGGCTGTATTGCGGCAGCACGCCGCCGACCACCGGCAAGGCGGCCGCGGCCAGGATCGAACCGACCACTTGAGCCGGGAAAACCCCCACCAGCAGGCAGGTAAACACCAGCAACTCCACCGGCGCACGCATCCAGCGCGGTGGCTCGTGGGGTGTGTGGGGCAGGTCCGTCGCGGGCGGGCCAAAGAACACGTCGACGGTAAAACGCAGGGCGTAGGCCACGCTGAAGGTGCCGGCAATGGTCGCGATCGCCGGCAGGGCGATCTCCACCCACCGGGTCGCCGAGATAAACACCGTTTCGGCGAAGAACATCTCTTTGGACAGGAAGCCGTTAAGCAACGGTACGCCGGCCATGGAGGCGCTGGCCACCATGGCCAGGGTCGCGGTAAACGGGATCAGACGGACCAGGCCACTGAGCTTGCGAATGTCACGGGTGCCGCTTTCGTGGTCGATGATCCCCGCCGCCATGAACAACGAAGCCTTGAACGTCGCATGGTTGAGGATATGGAAGACCGCGGCGACCGCCGCCAACGGGCTGTTGAGGCCCAGCAGCAGGGTGATCAGCCCGAGGTGGCTGATGGTGGAGTAGGCCAGCAGGCCCTTGAGGTCATTCTGGAACATGGCGCAGTACGCGCCGAGGAGGAGGGTGAGAGCGCCGGCACCGCCGACGATCCAGAACCATTCTTCGCTGCCGGACAGCGACGGCCACAGGCGGGCCAGCAGGAACACGCCGGCCTTCACCATCGTCGCCGAGTGCAGGTAGGCCGATACCGGCGTGGGGGCCGCCATTGCGTGGGGCAGCCAGAAATGGAAGGGGAATTGCGCGCTTTTGCTCAGCGCGCCGACCAGCACCAGCGCCAGCATGACCGGGTAGAGCGAATGCGCACGGATCTGATCGCCCGCCGCCAATACCTGGTCCAGGTCATAGCTGCCGACGATATGCCCCAGCAGCATCACACCCGCCAACAGGCACAGGCCACCGGCGCCGGTGACCATCAAAGCCATATAGGCGCCACGGCGCGCATCCGCCCGATGGTGCCAGTAGCCGATCAGCAGGAACGAGAACAGGCTGGTCAGTTCCCAGAAGAACACGATCTGGATCAGGTTGCCGGAAATCACCAGCCCGAGCATGGCGCCCATGAACGCCAGGAAAAACGCGAAGAAGCGCGGTACCGGGTCATCCGGTGACATGTAATAGCGCGCATACAGCGACACCAGCGTGCCGATGCCCAGCACCAGCATCGAGAACAGCCAGGCAAACCCGTCCATGCGCAAGACGAAGTTCAGCCCGAGGCTGGGCAACCACATGAATTCTTCGTGAATCACGCCACCATGGGCGATCAGGGGGTAGAGCAGGGCCACTTGAACAGTGCCGACCAGCGCCACCAGGCCGGCCAGCAGGGATTCGGTGTTACGTGCATTGTGCGGCAGCAAGGCCGCCAGACAGCTGCCAAGGAACGGCAGAAGCAGTAGAACTATCAGGGACATAGGCTTCTAATCTGCGGGAGTTTGAGATGCATCATACGTGCCGCTTTCGTGATCACCAAACGGCAACATGTGGCAGGATCCTACAAGGTAGGCCGAAAACTCCCATTTGGCATTGTGTCGGACCTTAGCCCTGCTGCTCCTGTTCCCTTTCATCCGCCAGGTCGATGGCCTTTTGCCCCTTGGTCTTCAACTCACTGACGATCACCGCCACCACAATCAATGCCGCCCCCAACATGGCAATCGGCGGAAAGCGCTCCCCGGCGATGCGCCCGATCACGCCGGCCCACACCGGCTCACCGGCATAGATCAAGGTGGCGCGGGTTGGCGAAACACTCTGTTGCGCCCAGTTCATTGCCACCTGGATGATCGCACTGGTCAAGCCCAGGCCGACGGCACTGAACAGCAGCAGCCACGAGAACTCGGGCAGCGCTTCACCCATCGGCACCACCATCAGAAACGACAACAGCGACGCCGTGGCCAGTTGCACGACGGTGACGCGACGCACATCCACCTGTCCGGCATAGGCGCCGATGAGGATAATTTCCGCCGCCACCGCGATTGCACAGATCAGCGTGGCGATCTCACCGGGGCTGAAGTTGAGCGAGGCGCCGCTGGGGCCTGTCAGCAGCATCAGCCCGGTAAACGCCAGCATGATGCCGATGCTCGGCATCAGCCCTGGGCGCCGGCCGAGCACCAGCCACTGCAACAATGGCACGCAGGGCACATACAGCGCCGTGATAAAGGCCGACTGGCTGCTGGGGATGGTCTGCAAACCGATGGTCTGCATGCCATAGCCGAACATGATCGAGGTGCCGATGAAGGCGCCGGCCTTCAATTCAAACAGGGTCAGCTCGCTCAGCGTACGCAATGAGAAGAAGCCGACCACGAGCGCCGCCGCCGCAAATCGCAACCCCACGAAAAACATCGGGCCGCTGACGGTCATGGCATGCTGCACCAGCAAAAACGTGCCGCCCCAGATCATGGTGATCAGCACCAGGATGCATTCGGCTTTGCTGAAACGGTTGAAACGCGGGGAAACGTTCGAGGAGGTCATGGCGGCTCGGTCTTGCAAGGGAAAGGCACGGACCGCACAATGCGCCGCACGCTGGGCAGTATACTGCGCACACCTACCAATTGAGCAATATAGTGCACAAAGAAAATCCGCAACGGGCTTCGGTCCTGCAACACGTCAGCCAAAACGTTCGTCGCCTGCGCCACGCCGCCGACCTCAGCCAGACCGCGCTCGCGGAAAAGTCCGGGGTCAGCCGGCGCATGCTGGTGGCCATCGAGGCGGGGGAGAAGAATGTCAGCCTGTCGACCCTGGACCGTGTCGCCGAAGCGCTGGAGGTGGCGTTCAGCGACCTGATCCAGGCGCCGGATGCGGGCGACCACAGCCGCATCAACGAGTTGGCCTGGGCCGGCGATATCCCCGGCAGCAAGGCCGTGCTGCTGGCCAGGGCCAACGCCCGGCGCGAAGTCGAGTTGTGGGAGATGCGCCTGGAGCCCGGTGATCGCTACAGCCCCGAACCGGACCCGGAAGGCTGGAGCGTGCAATTGTTTGTGTATGAAGGGGCCTTGACCCTGATTCTGGATGACGAAGAAAAGCACGTTGCCGCAGGCGAGTTCTACATGTTCGCCAGCCGCCAGTCCCACCACTATCGCAATGAGGGTGATGTGGCCGTGTGCTTCGTTCGGACCGTGGTGATCTAACTGTTCGCCAGGCAACAGCGCCTGGGCACTTTGCTGGTTTGAAACACGCCCCCATAGCGCTGATTTTCCAGCAAGCTTCTGATTTTATTGACGATTAAATTCAGGCACGACTCCTGCAATCGCACAGGTCATCCCATCGGAGCCTGGAGTCGGCCCATGTCAGCCCACCCTCAATACCCTGCCCATATCATTCGCTCGGACGCCGAAGCCATCGAGGTGGCGACGCGCCTGGCCGCACGTTTTGCCGTTGACGCCAGCGCGCGCGACCGTGAGCGTCGCTTGCCGGTGGCCGAACTCGACGAGTTCTCTGCCAGCGGCCTGTGGGGCATCACCGTGCCTAAAGCCTACGGTGGCGCCGAAGTGTCCTATGTGACCGTGGCCGAAGTGATCAAGTTGATCTCCGCCGCCGACCCGTCACTGGGGCAGATCCCGCAGAACCACCTGGGCGTGGTGGATATCCTGGTGCAAACGGCGACAGAGGAGCAAAAGCGGCATTACTTCGGCAAGGTCCTGGCGGGCTACCGCTTCGGCAATGCTTTCTCCGAAGCCAAGAGCAAAAATGCCGGCACTTTCGATACCCAGATCCGTTTCCACGGCGACCGCGCGCAAATCAATGGCGAGAAGTTCTATTGCACCGGCGCACTGTTTGCGCACCTGGTGCCCACCGTCGGCAATGACGAAAACGGCCAGGCGTTTATTGCGCTTGTCGAACGTGATGCACCGGGCCTGAGCGTCATCGACAATTGGGACGGCTTTGGCCAGCGCACCACCGCCAGCGGCGGCGTGACCCTCGATGGCGTGAGTGTGCCCTTGAGCGCGGTGATCCCCGCACACCGGGCGTTCGACCAACCCACCGCCAGCGGCCCTATCTCGCAGATCATCCAGGCCGCCGTCGACACCGGCATTGCCCTGGGCGCCCTTGAACAAGCCAAAATCTACGCGCGTCAGGCGCGCCCATGGATCGATAGCCAGCAGGACCACGGCTGGCAAGACCCGTTCACCATCGCCGCCATCGGCGACCTGCAGTGGCGTGTGCATGGTACCGAAGCGATCCTCGCCAAGGCCGGTATCGCGGTCGACCTGGCCCTGGCCGAACCGAATGAAGACACCGTAGCCAATGCCTCGCTGGTGGTTGCCCAGGCCAAGGTCCTGTCCGCCGAAACCGCATTGCTCGCCAGCAGCAAACTCTTCGAACTGGCCGGCACCCGCTCGGTCGCCGCCAAGCACAACCTCGACCGCTTCTGGCGCAATGCTCGCACCCATACCCTGCATGACCCGGCCCGCTGGAAATACCACCTGATCGGCAATTTTGTGCTTAACGGCGTGAAGCCTGCCCGCCACGCCTGGAACTGAGGAGCCTACCCATGACTGCACCGAACCCCGTTCTGAATCAAGCGCGCCAATTGCTCGACAGCACCCGCCGCCATGTCGAGAAAAGCGATGACCCCTACGTGATCAGCCGCTTCGGTGATTTGCAGATCCGCGTCGATGTCGCCGCGGCCTTGCTTGAACGCGCCGAAACCCATCCCAGCCCGGTCGCGTTGACCGAAGCGCAAATCGCCGCCGCCGAAGCCCTGATTGCCGCCAGCAACGCCGAATTCGAACTGACCGGCCAACGCACGGCCTTGCCGTCGACCCTGGATGACCCGCTGCGCTGGAAGTATCAGGTAGTCGGCAATTTCCACCTCAACGGAGTGCATTGATGGCCCGGCAAATTCGCTTGAATGCCTTCGACATGAACTGCGTGGGTCACCAATCCCCCGGCCTGTGGGCGCACCCGCGGGACCGCTCGTGGCAGTACAAGGACCTGGAGTACTGGACCGACCTGGCGAAAATCCTCGAGCGTGGCAAGTTCGACGGCCTGTTTATCGCCGATGTGCTGGGTATTTACGATGTTTACAACGGCAACGGCGACGCGGCGATCCGCCAGGCGGCGCAGGTGCCGGTCAACGACCCGTTGTCGCTGATCGCGCCGATGGCGCTGGTCACCGAACACCTGGGTTTTGGCCTGACCGCTTCGCTGTCGTTCGAGCACCCGTATCCGTTTGCTCGCCGGCTTTCGACCCTCGATCATCTGACCAAGGGCCGTATCGGCTGGAACATCGTCACCTCGTATCTGGAAAGCGGTGCCAAGAACCTCGGCCAGAAAGCCCAGACCGAACACGATGCACGCTACGACTACGCCGAAGAATACCTGCAGGTTTGCTACAAACTCTGGGAAGGCAGTTGGGAGGAGGGCGCCGTACTGCGTGACCGCGAGCGGCGGATTTTCAGCGACCCGAGCAAAATCCACGAGATCCGCCATGTCGGCAAGCACTTCCAGGTGCCCGGTATTCACCTGTGCGAACCCTCGCCACAGCGCACGCCTGTGCTCTACCAGGCCGGTGCATCCAGCCGTGGCAAGCAGTTCGCCGCCGAGCAGGCCGAATGCGTGTTCGTGGCCGCGCCGTCCAAGGTGCTGCTGAAAAAGACTGTCGCCGACATCCGCCGCCGCGCTGCCGAAGCCGGGCGTGACCCCAGGAAAATCCTGATTTTCAATCTGCAGACGGTGATCGTCGGTGAGACCGATGCGAAGGCCAAAGCCAAGTTCGATGAATACAAAACCTATGTCAGCTACGAAGGCGCGATGGCGCTGATCTCCGGTTGGACCGGTATCGATTTCAGCCAATTCAAACCGGATGAGCCGCTCAAGCATGTGCACACCAACGCCATTCAATCGGCGGTGGAAGCGTTCTCCACGGCCGATCCGAACAAGGTCTGGACGCCCCATGAACTGGCGGACTGGGTCGGCATCGGCGGTTTTGGCCCGCTGTTCGTCGGCGGCCCGCAAACCGTCGCCGACCTGCTGCAGGAATGGGTCGAAGAGACCGACGTGGACGGTTTCAACCTGGCCTATGCGCTGACCCACGAAACCTTTATCGACGCCGTCGACCTGCTCGTGCCTGAGTTGCAGAAGCGCGGCGTGTACAAGACCGAATATGCCCAAGGCACCTTGCGTGAGAAGTTGTTTGGCGAAGGCGCGCGGTTGGCGCCGAACCATCCCGGCGCCGGCTACCGCGATTTATCGGGCTTATACAAAACCAGGGTGGGAGGGGGCTTGCTCCCGATAGCGGTGGGTCAGCAACAGATAGTTACCTGACACTACCCAACTTGACCTTCAGCCAGCGGACCACCGCACGCTTAACCACTAATAGGAGTAGTCCCTATGAGCGTGCACGAACTCAAACGCCCGCTGGCCCTGGAATGGCCTGCCGAATGGCTCGGTCATCTGCCCCACGCCCTTGAACAACTGCAGCACTGGGCGCAGGTCACTCCGCTGCAAACCGCCCTGCGTCACAAGCGCCAGGGCCAGTGGTATGCCTGGCGCTGGATCGATGCCTTGCGCGATGTCGAGCGCCTGGCCGACGGCTTGCGTCAACAGGGTTTCGATGAGCAGTCGCGACTGGCTCTCAGCGGCGCTTTTGAGCCCAACCTGTTGCTGCTGGCGTTGGCGGCCCAGTCTGTCGGCGCGTCGGTGCTGTCCATCGCCGATGACCTGGCTCCCGAGGTGGTGCAGCAACAACTGTGGCGCATACGTCCTACCCATGGCTATGTGCAAAGTCGTCGGCAGGCGCGACATTGGTCATCCACCCAACGCTTGGACTTCGCCCAATTACTCGGCCCGGTCGACCCGGCGCAACACGTGCAGCGCTGGTGGCAGCCGACGAGTGAAACCGTGCTGTGGAGCGAGGAGGGCACCGACTGGCCAGGGGGGCTCGCCGTGGTGCTGGAACAATGGCTAAGCAGCGGCCATGGCCTAGCCTTCCCGGAAAGCCCGGCTTCGGCCCGCCGTGATCGTCGCGAAGTGGCGCCCACCGGCTTGCTGCTGTCGCCTGCACGTTTGCAACACCTGGCCGACGAGATCGAAAGCCGTCTGGCTCCCCTCGGCACCTGGCGTCGACGCCTGTGCGAGTGGGCGATCGCGCATCCGCACAGCGGCCTGCGCCGTCTGTTGAAAAACCGCGTGCGCAGGCTGCTCGGTTTTCAGCGCCTGGCCTATATCTGGCAACCCGTCAAAACCAGCGTCGAGCCGACATGGCTGGCTGAATTCAAGCGGGAGATTGCATGAGCCAGGCCATATTGCAGGTACGCGATGTCTCGCTGTCGTTCAAAGGCGTCAAGGCCATCAACGCCTTGTCCTTTGCTGTGCAACGCGGCGAGATCTGTGCGCTGATCGGGCCCAACGGTGCCGGTAAAAGCTCGCTGCTCAATGTGCTCAACGGCGTATATCGCTTCGATGCCGGTGAAATCGTCTTTGAGCAACACGCCTTTCACCGTATCGATCCCCTGGATGCAGCCCGCCGGGGCATTGGCCGCACCTTCCAGAACAACGCGCTGTTCAAGAAGATGAGCGTGCTCGACAACCTGCTCACCGGCCTGTCGCGGCACATGCGCAGTACCTTTATCGAACAAGCCCTGGGCCTGCCCCGCGCACGACGCGAGGCCGAGGCGTTCCGGCTGCGCGCCCAGGGCATCCTCGACTTCCTGGACCTGCAAGCCCATCGCGAGGTGCTGGTGGGCAACCTCTCCTACGGCCTGCAAAAGCGCGTGGAGCTAGGCCGGGCGTTGATCGCCGGGCCTAGCCTGCTGCTGCTCGACGAACCCATGGCCGGCATGAACGCCGAGGAAAAACGCGAGATGGCGCGCTTCGTTGCCGATGTGAACCGCGACCTCGGCACCACCGTGGTGTTGATCGAACATGACATCGGTGTGGTCATGGGCCTGTCTGACCATGTGGTGGTGCTCGACTACGGCCGCAAGGTCGGCGACGGCACACCGGCCCAGGTGCAGGCGGACCCTGACGTGATCGCGGCCTACCTGGGAGTTGCACACTGATGACGTTCTTCTTCGAAACTCTGCTCGGCGGCCTGCTCGCCGGCACGATGTACTCGCTGGTCGCCATTGGCTTTGTGCTGATCTACAAGGCCAGCGGCGTGTTCAACTTCGCCCAGGGCGCGATGCTGCTGTTTGCCGCGCTGACCTTCGTCAGCCTGCACGACCAGGGCGTGCCGTTTGCCCTGGCACTCCTGTTGACGGTGCTGGTGATGGTCATCGGCGCCTGGCTGATCGAGCGCCTGGTGCTGCGACCGCTGGTGAACCGTTCGCAGATCACGCTGTTCATGGCCACCTTGGGCCTGTCGTTCATTATCGAGGGCCTGGCCCAGGGTTTGATGGGCTCGCAGGTGCGCGCCCTCGACCTGGGGATCGACGACGTGCCGCTGTTCGTCGGGCCGCTGATGCTCAGCCAGTTCGACCTGGTCGCGGCGGCCGCTGCCGTCGTGCTGGTGACGGTGCTGGCGCTGCTGTTCAACAAAACCCGCATGGGCGTGTCGTTGCGTGCGGTGGCGGATGACACCACGGCGGCGCTGTCCATCGGCATCAACCTCAACCGGATCTGGCAGATTGTCTGGGCGGTGGCGGGCATTGTCGGGCTGGTCGCCGGGTTGCTCTGGGGTGCCCGGCAGGGCGTGCAGTTTTCCTTGTCGCTGGTGGTGCTCAAGGCGCTGCCGGTACTGATCATCGGCGGCTTCACCTCGATCGGTGGGGCAATTGTCGGCGGGTTGATTGTCGGCGCGGCGGAGAACCTGGCCGAGGTGTACATCGGCCCCTGGATCGGTGGCGGTATCACGCCGTGGTTTGCCTACGTACTGGCCTTGGCCTTCCTGTATATCCGCCCCGCCGGTCTGTTCGGCGAGCGCGCCATCGAGCGAGTCTGAACCCATGTCGATACCCGTTGTTCAAGAAACCGCGCCGCTATTGCTGACTGAGCGGCGCCTCCCGTGGGGCTGGATCGGCCTGTGGGTACTGGCCTTTGTGGTGGTGCCGCTGTGGGGCAATGACTATTGGCTCAATGCGATCCTGATTCCCTTTCTGGTGCTGTCGCTGGCCGGGCTGGGCCTGAACCTGTTGACCGGCTACACCGGGCAAACCTCGGTCGGCGCAGCCGGGTTCATGGCCGTCGGCGCATTTGCCACCTACGGTTTTCTGCTGCGCCTGCCCGAGTTGGGCTTGCCGGTGGCACTGTTCGGCGGTGGGATTATCAGCGCGTTGGTCGGCCTGCTGTTCGGTCTGCCCAGCTCGCGAATCAAGGGCTTCTACCTGATGGTCACCACCTTGGCCGCGCAGTTTTTCCTGGAGTGGCTGTTCGTCAAATTCCCCTGGTTCTACAACTACGGCTCCTCCGGGACCATTTCCGCGCCCAGGCTGGCGCTGTTCGGCCACGACCTCAATACGCCGCTGGGCCGCTACCTGCTGACGCTGGTGACGGTGCTGCTGTTGACCTGGGCCGCCGTCAACCTGGTGCGTAGCCAAATTGGCCGCAACTGGATGGCGATCCGCGACATGGACACCGCCGCTGCCGTGGTCGGCATTGCGGTGGCGCGCTACAAGCGCCTGGCGTTCGCCGTCAGCTCGTTCTACCTGGGCATCGCCGGGGCATTGTGGGCCTTTGCCTACCTGGGCACGGCCAGTGCCGGCAGCTTCGATATCAACCGTTCGTTCCAGATCCTGTTCATCATCATTATCGGTGGCATGGGCAGCATCGCCGGCAATTTCGTCGGGGCGGCCTTTATCAGCCTGCTGCCGATTTTCCTCAGCCATGCCGGGCAGGCGCTGTTCGGTGGGGCGGTGGATGCGGGGCAGTTGCAGAACCTGCAGAAAATCATCTTTGGCGTGTTGATCATCGTGTTCCTGATCAAGGAACCCGAGGGCTTGATTCGCCTGCTGGGCAACCTGCGCGACCGGCTGCGTCAGTGGCCTTTACGTTTCTGAACCGATAAGAGAATCCCCATGCGTGCAACCTTCAAACGTTCCCTGGCCGGCGCTGCCTTTGCGCTTGCCACATTGACTGGCGCCATCCCCCAGGCCATGGCTGCGGCGGACCAGCAATTCATTCCCCTGGCGACCTATCGCGTCGGTGCCTATGCCTCCAGCGGCGTGCAGGTATGGGCCGGGATGATCGATTACCTGCGCTATATCAACGAGGTCGAAGGCGGTATCAACGGGGTGAAACTGGTGTGGCAGGAGTGCGAGACCGAATGGACGGCGGAGAAGGGCATCGAGTGCTACGAGCGCTTCAAGCATGGCCTGGACGGTGCGCCGGTCGCGGTGTACCAGCCCAACGGCGCACCCGCGGCGTATGCCCTGAGCGAGCGCGCCGAGGTGGACAAGATCCCGCTGATCACCCTCGGCTACGGCCGCACCGAAGCCACTGACGGCACGGTATTCCCCTACAACTTCCCGGTGATGCTGACCTTCTACAGCGAGGCGTCGACCCTGGTGAACTACATCGCCCAGCGCGAAGGCGGTTTCGACAAACTCAAGGGCAAGAAAATTGCCACGGTCTATCACGACTCGGCCTATGGGCGTGAAACCCTCGGCCCGTTGAAGCTGCTCGCCGACAAGTATGGCTTTGAAAACATCCAGATCCCGGTCGCCGACCCGGGCAACGAACAATCGGCGCAATGGCGCCAGGTGCGCCAGGCCAACCCGGACTGGGTATTCCTGCGCACCTGGGGCGTGTCCACGCCGGTGGCGGTCAAGACGGCGGCGCGGTTCGGCTTTCCTGTCGACCATATCATCGGCGATATCTGGGCCAGTTCCAGCGAAGATGTGCTGCCCGCAGGCGCTGCCGCCAAGGGTTACCTGGCGCTCACGCCGTATCCGGCCGGGGCGGATTTCGACATCCACAAACGTCTCAAGCAGTTCATCCTCGACAAGGGCCACAGCGACCTCAAGGACCTGAACAACTTCGGCAGCGTCTACTACAACTCCGGCCTGGTGAACGCCGCCGTGGCAGTGGAAGCGATCCGCACCGCCCAGGCCAGGTTCGGCAAGCGCCCGCTCACTGGCGAAGAAGGCCGTTGGGGGCTGGAGCACCTGAACATCGACGATGCCCGCTTGAAAGACATGGGCTACCTGGGCCTGATGCAGAACCTCAAGCTGTCGTGCCGCGACCACGAAGGCGGCGGCTCGGCGCGGGTGCAGCAATGGGACGGCGCGCATTGGACGCTGATCAGCGACTGGATCGCCGCCGACCGTGCGTTGCTGCGCCCGCTGATCGATGAAAAATCCGCCGCGTTCGCCAAGGAAAAAGGCCTGACACCACGCACCTGCACCGGGGATGAATAAACCATGAGCCAGCCTGCTGCTGCACCCGCGAGCCCGTCACTGTTAAGCGTCAAGGACATCGAGGTGATCTACGACGGCGCGATCCTGGCGGTGGCCGGGGTGTCGCTGCAGGTGCCCCGAGGCGCCATCGTGGCCTTGCTCGGCGCCAATGGCGCGGGCAAGAGCACCACGCTCAAGGCCATCTCGGGCCTGGTGCGGGCCGAGCGCGCCGAGGTCAGCCGTGGGGCCATCGAGTATGCCGGGCTTGACCTGGCCGGCATCGACCCCAGCCGGCGTGTGCGCCAGGGCATGGTGCATGTGCTGGAAGGTCGCCATGTGTTCGGCCAACTGACGGTGGAAGACAACCTGCGCAGCGGCGGTTTCGTGCGGCGCTTGAGCCGGCGGGACCTGGAGCACGACCTGGAGCGCATCTACACCTGGTTCCCACGGCTCAAGACCAAGCGCTACACCCGCGCCGGCCTCACTTCGGGCGGCGAGCAGCAGATGGTCGCCATCGGCCGGGCGTTGATGACCCGTCCTACTTTGGTACTGCTTGACGAGCCGTCGATGGGTTTGGCGCCTATGATCGTACAAGAGATCTTCGAGATCATCGCGCAGCTCAATCGCGAGCAGCAGGTGAGTTTTTTGATCGCCGAGCAGAACATCAATGTCGCTCTCAACTATGCGTCCCAGGGTTACGTACTGGAGACTGGGCGGGTAGCCTTGAGTGGCAGCGCCACCGAGTTGATGGCGCGGGGTGACCTGCAGGCTATCTATCTGGGCAAACAATAAGGGCCTATGGGCATGAGTGAATCCTTGCGCGACGCCGATGTACTGATCGTCGGCGGCGGCTTGAGCGGTACGATGCTGGCGGTGCAACTGTTGCGCCTGCCTGGGCAGCGACAGATACGGGTGATCGAGCCGCGCGCCGAACTGGGCCGGGGTGAGGCCTACAGCGCGGTCGAGCTGGGCCATACCCTGAACGGCAACGCCGCACGCATGAGCGTCGACCCGGACAATCCCGATGACCTGACCGAGTGGCTCACCGACTATATCGGCGCCGGTGGCTGGCCGGAGTCGGCCGAGCAAGCGGTGCCGATCAGCGAGCTGTTCCCGCCTCGGGGTATTTTCGGCGTGTATGCGCAGCAGCGGCTGGCCGAAGCCCAGGCGCGGTCCGCGTCCACGGTGGAGCATGTGCGTGCCGAAGTGGTCGACCTGCAAGTCGAGGACGCAGCCACGGTGGTCACCCTGGATAACGGCCGGCAGCTGCGCGGTGCGTTCGCGGTCCTCGCCACCGGTATGTTCCCGGCGGCGCGCACGCCACAGACCGAGTCCAGCGGCTTGAACGCGGCGGCGGTGGACCCTTGGGACGTGCGGGCCATGAGCCACATCGACCCACAAGCGACGGTGCTGATCATCGGTTCCGGGCTGACCATGGTGGATGCTGTGGTGTCTCTGGAACAGGCCGGCCACCGTGGGCCGATCGAGATTTTCTCGCGCCATGGGCTGTTGCCCCATGTGCGTCGGCAGCCGCCGAGTTGGGGCGACTTCCTGGCGGCCGACCCGGGCCTGCGCAGCCCTAGGCAATTGCTGCGCGAGGTGCGTCGCCAATGCCGCATCGCGCTGCATGAAGGCATCGATTGGCAGGCACCGCTGGACACTGTGCGGGCGCATATCGGTCGGTTGTGGAGCCAGGCCAGCGAGCGCGAGAAACGGCAGTTCGTGCGGCATGTGCGGCCTTGGTGGGAAAGCCATCACCACCGCTCGCCGCCATTGAGCGCGCAGTTGGTGGCGCGCTTGCAAGGCGAGGGGCGGTTGCGCATTCAGGCTGCGTCGTTCAAGGGCTTGGTGACTGTGGATGAGCGCGTGACCATTGCGGTACGCCGCCGGGGCGAGCAGGGGATCACCCAGGTCTCGGGCGCTGCGTTGATCAACTCCAGCGGCATCGAATACGACTGGCGCCGCGTGGCCCGGCCGCTGCCCCAGCAGTTGCTCAAGCGCGGATTGATTCGCCCCGGGCCGCTGGCCTTGGGGATTGCGGCGGATGCGTCGGGCGCGGTGCTGGATGCCCAGGGCCACGTCAGCCGGCGCTTGTTCGCCATGGGGCCACCGTTACGCGGCATGTGGTGGGAAAGCACGGCGGTGACGGATGTGGCGATTCAGGCTAAAGCCTTGGCTTATAAATTGGCAAAGCTCTAAAAGTGTGGGAGGGGGCTTGCTCCCGATAGCGGTGGTTCAGATTAAACTCTGTGACTGACAC